>NZ_JBEXWB010000097.1:0-18268 GCF_040629645.1 Streptomyces sp. NPDC005899
AACTGCGGCGGGTAGTTCTTCATGACCACGAGATGTCCGTTCTCAGATCCGCAGGATCCAGTGTCTCGTGTGTCCAACATCAGGGGTCAAGGCCCACTTACCCAAGCAACAAAGGAGGCCCGAGATGCCTGCGGCTTCAACGCCGGATTCGCCACCCGAGGACGCCGCTCAGCGGATCGCTGCAGCGCCGTCCGAGGTAACAGGAGCGCTGCTCGTTCCCTCAGCGGAAGTATGCGGCTCTCCCGAGAACGTGGCGCTCGACGAGCCGGGCGACGCCCGAGCAGTGGCGCCGGTCAACGGTTCTGACCTGCCGTCCGATCTGGATCATGGCGCCTTCTCGCTGCTTGACGACGCCGTCCTGCACTCGGGCGGCCTGACTGACGTCGCCGACACGGCCGCCTTCTGGTCTGGCGTCAGCGACTCCTTCCAACCGCTGGTCGGTCTCAGCACGATGCTCAGCGAGTTCACCGCACACGCGGCTTTCGGCCTCGCCCCGGCTCTCGCTGGCATCGAGCTGGCAGTTCCCCGGCTACCCAACATGACAGAGATGGTGGGCCAGTCGCTGCTCGACGGACTGGGGGCGCGCAACGCCGCACTGTCGGCGCTGGCCGGCGTGCAGCCCCAGATCCTCTCGCTGGCCGAGACCGTGAACTCCGTACTGCCCTCCGCTGCGAACACGCTGGGACTGCTGGACGGACTCAACCCGGCCAGGTCGATCTTGTCCGTAATCGAGCCGCAGGTCACGAGCCTGGCGAGCGTGGTGGGACCCGCCGCCCTGTCATCGATGGCTGACGCTTTCCAGCCGCTAGTCGGTCTCAGTGAACTCGTTCGTCAGTCGCGCTTCGGCCTGACCCCGGTGCTCGAAGGTCTCCCGGCGCTGATTCCCCCGCTACCCAGTCTGGCGAAGATGGCAGAAGCGCTCGCACCATGCTTCGCCCTCCAGGTGGAAGTGCCGCGGATGATGCAGGAGGCCATGCGCACCCTGCCGTCGATGGCGGACCTCATCGGTGGCCAAATGGCCGACCTCTTCGCCGGAATCCAGTCTTTCGCCCATTGGGCGAAGCGACTGAGGCCGTCCGTCCTTGCCGAGGCCCGCTACGCCTTCGACGCGTATATGAAGGGCGACACGGAGCCGATGAAGGACTTCCTACGCCGCTGCCTGCGTCTGTGGCCGGTGCTGGAGGACCACTGTCAGGCCCTGGCTGTGGCGATGTTCGAGCGCGCGTGGGAGCAGGAGGTTGACCTCACCGACGATCAGTCGGTGCGCAGGGTCCTGGGCCGGTACGCCCGCCAGGGCAGCGACTTTGAGCGCGATCACCAGATCCACGGTGCCTCGATCGGTTATATCCCGGAGGGTTGGGAACAGCCGGACACCGTGCCCGGGCCGGAAGATTTGGTGATCCCCCGCCTCGTTCCCTGGGCCCAGCAGTTCGAGAATGCTCCGGTGCGTTACGTGGCAGGTCGGCTCAGCGAGCAGGAACAGGCCGTGGTCCGTGTCTGGTCGGAGCACCACTCCATGACGTGGCCCAAGGCATCGGATCTGGTGCAGCAGGATGAGGCGCAAGGAGAGCGGGCCCGACGTAAACTGCACCGGCTCGGCAAGGAGTGGCGCAGGCGCGAGAACCTCCAGGAGCTGCCGTGAGTGCGCCGCCCGACCGGGCGCAGGAACCGCTGATGACGGTGCGGGTCGCGGTCATCCTGATGCTGGGTACACAGATCGCCGTGGCCGCCGGCGTGCTGACCGTGCTGGCAGGAAACGAGTGGGCTGTCGCGGTGCTGGCTGCCGGGGGCGGCTTCGCTGGCACGGTCGCCTTCGCACGGTCTGTGATCGGCTGAAGGGGCCTGGGCGAACAGGACGCCCCGCGTCGGCGCCGTGGTCACGGCGAAGTACGCACGGCGTCGCGGCGGGCGGTGAGCATGCCTCGCCATCGCCCGCCGCGTGTGCTGTGCTCCGTCGATCCAGCGGGTCGGTGACGCTTCCTCGAGGACAGACCGCGGCAGGGCGAAGAGCGGCGGCCGCCGCCACCGGACTGGATTGTCGAGCTGGGTATCGGCCAGGGGCGACCTCCGATCGAGGTGCACTATTCCGGTCGCTGCCACGCTGCGGGACGGTGGCGCCGGAGCATCGACCGGAATCAGGCCCGCGCCCTTCTCTCCGACGGGGTCCGAGCATGCGACAACTGCCGGCCCGATATCCGGCGAGGGCTGACTGCTGCCGCCTATCGTTCCGGTGAGATCACGGCGGCTGGCTCCGTGGCTGCGAGGTATGCCTGTGCTGTTTCCAGAAATGCGGAGCGGGCTTGGTCGATGAAGGCCAGGTAGTCCGCTTGCTGCAGGTGCATTTCGTGTCGGCCGGTGTGTGCGGCGTCATGCAGCAGAATACGTGCCTGCCCGGCCGAAACGGTCGGGCAGGCTGCGAGCGCCTGAACAGCGTCGATATGTGCTCGCTCGATCCGCCTGTACGCCGTGTCGGGTTCTTCGTTGGGGTCGAAGCCGAAGAGCACAGACTGCAGTCCGCCTGCGGTGGCTCTGACGGTGTGCATCAGGGTGGACAGGGTCGACAGGGCGACTTGTGCGTCGTGGAGCGGAGTGGGTGCCCCGTCGCCTCGGTCTGCTTGCTCGTCGGTGGAGGCTGAGTCCAGAGCGTGCCAGGCGCGGGAAGCCTCCAGGTCGCCCTCGATGAGATCCAGGTAGTCGCCGGCCGTACGGCGCAGCAATTTCGCGGCTTCGACGACAAGTGGCGGTCCTTCAAGCTCGATGATCACCAATGCCGTCTTCACAGCACGACGCAGCGCCTGCAGGTCTTCATCTGCCCTGGTCAGGACTTCGGTTGCGGAGCTTACGGCGTCTTCGACGGCGAGAAGGAAGGCTGCCCAGGCGTCCCGGCGGATTCCACGGCGCCATTGGTCGTGGGCGGCGGAGGTCTGGGCGGTGGCTTGGTCAAGGGCCGCCCGGTAGGTGGCCTGAGCCTGCGAGAGCCCGGCCTGGCTCGTGGCGTCGGCGCTGCGCAGCGCGGCTCGCGTCTGCCATCTGCCCACGAGCACGGTCGCGGGGACCGAAACCGCTGCGACAAGCACGGCGCCCATTGCGCCGATTCCCTGAAGGTCCATGGCTGTCCCCGATTCCGTGTCAGCCCTGTGCGCGCAGGGCACGCCGTGAGTCGACCAGGGAGCGCCAGCGGGCGCGAGTGATCTGCTCGCCGTCGATCCATCGGGTCGGTGAGGCGACGTTGGCGGGTGTGGGGATGCTGCCCATGAAGTGGGCGATGTCGGCGTAGTACGCGAAGTCCCTGCCGTGGGTGAGTTCGCTCAGGCGGGAGATGGTGGCGGTCAGCGCGGCGTGGTCGTCCAGGACCGCGTGGTGGAAGGCGGCTGCGAGCTCCAGGGTGGGGGTCATGGAGGTGAGGCCCGCGGTGTCGAGCTCGGTGCGCAGGGTGCGGAGCCGGTCTTCGAGGGTGGGGCTGCCGGCGTCGCGGATGAGGGCGGCGATGGCCGCGTTGATTGTGGTGGCGCGCAGGTCGAGGTTGGCGAGCAGCTGTTCGGCCAGGTCGAGTTCGTCGTCCGCTTGGTCGGGGTCGGTGAAGGCGATGGCGAGGGCGAGCAGGGCCTGGTTGTGGGCGGCCTCGCCGGCTTTTCCGTGCTGTTCGGCCTCGAGGCGCCCGGCCAGGTACGCGGCGGCCGCGCGGGCCGGTTCTCCCTGGAGCCACCACAGGTCGCCCAGGACCCGTTGGTGGCGTCCTTCCCAGTCTAGAGTCTGCGCGGTGGCGAGGGTGGTGGGGAAGTCTCCGGCGAGGCGGGCCAGGTGCGCGAGCCCCCGGCGGGCGGCTGGGGCGAGACGGCCGTTGCCGTCGGCTACCAGCTGCATTCCGTCACGGGAGGCCTCGGTACGCCCGAGGTCGCGCTGTGCCTTGGCCAGGTAGTAGATGGCCATTTCGTGCAGGTCGGCGGGCAGCAGTCCGGTGGCGGCGAGTGCGGCAAGGCGGTCGGCGGTTCGTTCACGGTTTTCGTGCTGGCGGCGGGCGAGTGTGCTGAGCAGCTCCACCAGCGCGTCGGCGGCCGTCGCCAGATGGTTGGCCGGACCCTGCCCGGTGGCGGGGGTGAGGGGCTCCCATACGGAGTCGCTGACGTAGGCCCAGGCCGCGTCGGTGAGCCAGCCGAGGTCCAGGCCGAAGTCGGCGGCGACGGCCAGGCCCTGACGCAGACATCCGACCAGCAACACCCGGTCAGGGTTCGGGTTGGCGGTCCACTGTTCGCCCAGTCCGGCGAGGGCGCGTTCGGCAGCCTGCTGCCAGTCCTCTGGTGACCAGCGGTCGTCGGTCTGGTCGTCGGCGGTACGGATGGTGGAGCGGATCAGGGCATGGAGGTGGAAGGGCCACAGACCGAAGTCGTTCTGCTGGACGAACGGGCGCTCGGTCAGCCGTAGCGCGGGTGCTTGGTGGGTCACGCCGGCTGCCCGGGTCGCCAGGGCCAGGTCGAAGGAGTCCAGGAGAGCCACGGAGCGAAGGACGTGGCGTTCTTCTGGGGTGAGGTCGGACAGGGTGCGGGCGATCAGGGCGGGGAAGTCGACGTCGAAGTCGGCCGGACGGGGCCGGCGGCCGGTGCGGCGGATCTCCAGGAAGCGTAGGACAGCGAGATCGAGGTAGAGGGGCAGGCCGTGGGAGCGGGCGGCGATTACCGCACGGAGGTCCTCATCGATGAGGGGCTGTCCGCTGCGGGTGAGTCGGCGTGCGAGGTAGTCCGTGCAGTCCTCGGGGCTGAAGTCCCCGATCAGGACCTGCCGCTGCGGGCGGGCGGCGGGGAGGCGGGGCTGGGGGATGTCACGGTCGGCCAGGCCCGGCCACGCGGACCGGCCGGTCCAGTCGAGCTGGCCCTGCAGCCCGTCGTCGGCCCACTGCAGCCGGGACCGGCCGGTGATGACGAAGAACGCGTTCGGCATGAGCCACACCACGCGCTGCAGGAGGCGCTCCAGGTCTCGGTGGGTGCGGTCGCCGGTGTCCTCGAACGTGTCCAGCAGGATCACCGGCACGACCCGTTCCGCGGGTGGGAGCTGGGCGAGCTCCCAGGCCAGCAGATGCGGGTAGTAGGAGAGCGCGTCGATGTCGGGTTCGGCCTGCAGGAGGTCGGCCAGCCGTGTGCACCCGGCGAGGGCGCGTACGGACTGGCGGCGTTCGCGCATCGCCCGTACGAGCGAGCCGGTTACCTCGCCGACGACGGATCCGACGGTGCCGGGCAGGAGCAGCGCCTGGGCGACGTCCGCGAGCACGGACTGCATCTGCTGCGGCAGTGCCTTTCCGGCACGGGCGGCGAGGCCGCCGCGGCGCAGGTACTCCTCCAGCGGCTCGCCGGGGTGCTGGTGCTCCCAGTACCGGCGCAGGGCCAGATCGAAGGCCGGCAGCGGGTGGCTTAGTTCGGTGAGGGCGAGCCGGATGGTGAGGACGACGCGTTCGAAGTCGTTGCCGGCGGAACGTGCGAGGTCGATCCGGATGGGCAGGATTCGCCCGCCCGGCCACACGGGGGCGCCCCACTGCGGTGGCCGGTGTTCGGCGCCGGGGAGCGCGGCCTCGAGTTTGCGCGACAGGGTGGACTTCCCGATGCCGCCGACGCCGTGGAACACCATCACGTTGGTCCGCGGCGCCTCGAAGTCCGTGACGTCGAAGCCCGGGGCTGCGATGTGTTGCAGGTGGTCGGTGAGCGCGGCCGCGAGCAGGTCCCACTGCGCCTCCCGGTTCGTGAACGCCTCCGCGGTGTCGAGGTGCGGATCGTTCGTACTGAACAGCGCCCGCAGATCCCGGCCTGCCATGCCTACCCCCGTTAGTTGGTCAACGGGCCCAACCCGGTTTCCCGGCGCGGGCCTTCGGGGACAGCATCTCCTGATCAGCTTCCCGTATACAGCGCGGCTTCCCGCCCTTCGCGTGTCTGCCGCCGTGGAGCTCCTGTCGTGAGCGGGGGGTCCGGTAGGACAATGACCACCTCCATTCAAGATCAACATCAGAGGTGGTCAGCGTCGTGTCGGATCCGAACGAGGAACCCCAGACCCCCGACTTCTCGCATCTGGAGGGTGGTGAGGACCAGCAGGCCGTAGGCATCGTGCGGGATGTCGTGCACTGGTACAACACCCAGCTCGCGTCCGAGAATCGCTCACCGGTGCCCGACGAGGAGCGGGTCGAGCAGCTGAAAGCCGGGCGTGAGGCCGCTCTCGCTGATCAGGCGCAGCTGGTGACCGCTGACCCGCCGGAGGCGGCCCGGATTGCCGCGGTCTACGCGGCTCGGCTCAAGGAGCTCAACGCGTCGTAGGCCGGTGCCCGGTATGGAACGGGCAGGGGCCAGATGGCCGGGTGCGGCCGGTCGATCCGGGTCGGCTGCACCCGCGGCGGCATCAACGGGCGGGCGAGCGACGCCATTTCATCGAGCTCGTCGCGGTGCCGGGGCAGTGCCCGGCGCAGTGCGTGGTGGAGCCGGAGGAACGCGGCGGCCTCCTGCTCGGTGTACGGGCGCTCCCGTTCCGCGGCCAGGGCCCATGGCGCCCGTTCCGCGCCGCCGCCCGCTTCGTGCCGTATCAGGGCCTGTCCATCGCGCCGGATCACGGTGATGGCGGCGATCTGAGGATGGTGTGCGGCGACGTCGACGACGTCGGGCAGTGCCCGGAAGCACGTGCCGTGCCCGTTGCGTGTGGTGAATCGGCCGGTGTCACCGATCTGGAGGGATCGGGCGTAGCGCAGTGCTGTGGCCTGCAGGCTGTCTGCCTCGCGGACGGCCAGGACCACGAGGTCAACGAGGTAGCCGTCGGCGGCGAACGGGAGCGCGCTGTCGAGGAACTCCGTCACGCTGCCGGGGGCGGCCTCGATGAGGACGTCGCCGCGGCGGGCCCGTACGTAGGCCTCTGCTTCGGCGAACCAGGCCCGGTAGTCGGCCCGGATCGCCGCGCCGGCGTTCCTGGGGTCATCGCGCAGCAGCTGGTAGTAGTCGGGGTGCGAGATCTTGAAGTCGTCACCCATCAGGTGCGTCGTTCCCTGGCGCATCGCCCGCCGGACCATCCTTGTGGCCAGCAGCTTTCCCGCGCCGGGCTGTCCCAGTACGTACACCGCCCGAGGATCCTTGCGGGCGACGATGCCGCTCAGGTACGACGGCGCGATCAGCTCATCGAAGACCCACCGGTGTTCGGCGTGGGAGAGCCGGTGGTAGTCGAGCCCGGGCGACTGCCGTCGGGGCTGGGAAAGGCGTCGGACCGGTTCGGCGAGCGCCGCGGCCCGGCCGACGTCCCGGTGAACCGCCAGTCGCTCATCCTCGGGCAGGTCACGGTGTACGCGGACCTCTGCTTGTGCGAGGTGAGCTTGTTCCGCTTTGAGGGACACCATTGGTGTGGTGGTCAGGCTGCGAGTGCGGTCTCGTACTCGGCGGGGCTGACGTAGCCGAGGCTGCTGTGCAGTCGGTGCAAGTTGTACCAGCTGAAGCAGACCTTCACCTACGACAACCGTGACCGCGTCATCAAGGTCGAGGCGCCCGGCGCGGTGGCGGTGAGCTACGTCTACGACGGCGACGGCAACCTCACCTCCCGCACCGATGGCTCGGGCACCGTCATCTACACCTACGACGGGATGAGCCGCGAGACGGTCCGCACCCTGCAAAACGGCGCCCAGACCGTCCTGGCCTACACCGCGTCCGAGGGCAACGTCGACTACTACACCGACCCCCAGGGCACCACCGACTACACCTACGACAAGACCAACTACCTCACCGAGCTGAAGGCGCCCAACGGCAAGAGCACCATCTTCGTGAACAACGCCAACGGCAAGCGAACGAAGACCACCTACCCCGGCGGCACGGTGCAGGAGGCGACCCTCGACAAGTCCATGCGCCCGGAGAAGATCAAGACCACCTCACCCAAGGGGACCCTGGTCGACCTCTCCTACAACTACCTCAACGCCTCAGGCACCGACGGTACGAGGATCAGCACCAAGACCGACAACGTCTCGGGCGTGAAGACGGCCTACACCTACGACTCACAGGGCCGCTTCACCTACGCCCAGGAGACCAAGGGCTCAACCGACGGCCAGGCCTGGAAGTACTGTTACGACAAGGCAGGCAACCTCACCTCCCAGGGCATCACCCCCGGCTGTCCCCGCGGCACCACCTACGACGTCAACGCCGCCTCACAGATCACCGCGAAGAACAACAGCAGCACCGGCTGGTCCTACGACAAAGCCGGCAACGAAACCGCCGCCGCACCCCTGCCCGAAGTGACCCGCACCGCCGAGCAGTACACCCCCTTCGACCAGCTGAAGAACATCACCGTGGCGGGCAAGTCCTACACCGCCACCTACGGCGGCACCGACAGCTCCGAACGCCTCACCCTCGGCACAACCACCTTCCGCAACGGCCCCCTCGGCCTGACCGCCCAGACCACCGCGGGCCAGGACACCGGTTTCGTCCGTGATGCCAGGGGCACGCTGGATTCCATGACGACCGGGGGGAAGTCCTACTACTACCTCACCGACGCCCTCGGCTCCGTGATCGGCAGCGTGGACGAAGCGGGCACGAAGGCCAACACCTACGACTACAACCCCCGCGGCGAAACCCGCGCCACCACCAACGAAACCGCCCCCCAGCCCTACCGCTACGCCGGCGCCTACCAAGACCCCACCCAGCTCTACAAAATGGGCGCCCGCTACTACGACACCAACCTCGGCCGCTTCACCCAAATTGACCCCTCCGGCCAGGAAACCAACCCTTACCTCTACGCCACAGGCGACCCCATCAACCACACCGACCCCACCGGACTCTTCGGGTGGTCTGACTTCGGCGAAAACGTTGGCGCCTTCGTCGGAGGGGTAGTTGCGGGAGCCGCCACGGCGGCTGTCTGCTCGACCGTAGTTGGATGTGTTGCCCTCGGTATTGGGCTCGGGGCGCTGGGCGGAGCATCCGGAGGCGCCATCGGGTCGGCCCTAAGCGGCGGCTCACCTGCGGACAGGCAAGACGCCTTCTACGGAAATGCTCTTGGCGGCGCCCTCGGAGCCATACCCACAGCTGGAGCATTGCGGTGGCTTAACTGGTAAGAATCGGCTTGGAAAATCATCCGCGTGGAGAAAAGTGAATAAAAAATTTCGCCAAAAATCCATTCCAGTATTTGCACTCAGCGGGGTTATCGCGCTCAGCGTTGGCCGAGCCGCTGCACACGGACTGGACTGGTCCGTAGCGATATCGGCGGGTATCGGTCTACTCGGTGGCGTGATCGTGGGGTCGGTAATTCCTGCTCACTGGTTCAAGCGTGGCTCGCCGTAAACCGCTTCACCCACGTAGAAGTACCAGGCTGGGTGCTCGCCGCAGTGGCCTAACTCAACCGAAACGGGCCGCTCGCGCCCAGCGCGGCAGTAGAGTCATTGGGGGGCAGAATTCAGATTCTGCCCCCCTTGACGACTTCACCAGCCCTGCCCCTGGGCTGGCCGCCGAGCGGCACGTCCCAGGGGCAGGGCTGGTCCGCAGCGACTGAAGCAAGCGGCCCCAGTACCTACTCGACCGCCCCAAGGGCGCGCGGGCACATCGCCAAGCTCGACGGCCGAGCCGTACGCGCCCAGCAGGGCCATCGGGTGGCCACCGCCGACGTGCGTTGCCTCATCCCGCCGGTGACAGTCGAGCAGCTGCCCGGCCAGCGGGCCGCCGACGAGGTCGCGGTAGGTGGGGGTGTGGCCGGGCTCCGACCCGGCGCCCCTCTCGTCGATGCGGTAAACCCGTGGCGCGTGAGCTGCTGGCCACACCTTCCTCGGCTGGGTACCGCTGACGTGAGCCAAGAGAGGGAGACTGGGGCGAAGAAGAAGGCGCCGGCGGTTCCGAAGTTCGTGCCGTTCCGGGAGGACTCGATCGCGGTGGTCATGTCGGACGCTCCCGCGACAATCGGCCGGATCGTGCACTACACCCCGGGCAACGTGACTCGCACCGTGTGTCAGTGGCGGGCTGCATAATGCTGCGGTCCATCGATGACGTCGCTGGTGAATGCCGGAGGGGCCAGCCATCGCAGTCGCCTACGATGCGCCTCAGGGTCTCCTCGCTCGTATCGAAAGAGACCAGGGTCATGAGGGGTTACCAGAGGGCGCGATGCGGGCCTGGACGGTCTTTCCAGTGGGCGTCGGGAACCAGGCGAGCTCGGCACCGTGCGCACGTACCCGCGCCAACCCGCCCCCAGGGGCCCCAGTCGCGTTGAAGCCGGGGAACCTGGGAAGCCTGTCCGCGACCTCGATGATCAGAGCCCCATGCCGTGTGAGCGCGAACCTGAGCGTGACGGCCTCGTGCTGATCCGTCGAACCGTAGAGCACCGCATTACGCACCACTCACGGTCGGCTGCCGTCCCGCAGTGGCTGTGTTCAGCGGGCAACCTCTTGGCCGTGGACGGCCAGAAGGTGGGAAACAAGGGCTCGCTGTTGTTCGGCGTCCATCTTCTGCAGGACTAGCGCGGCTACTGCCTTGCCGTCGTGCCAGGGCATCTTTGTCACCTTGCCCAAGGGAACATAGCCCGATTCCCCCGGCCCGAGCTGATCAGCGTCCACGTGTGGCTGGTCGGGCTGCACTCTTTGGGCTGGCACGTCTTCCGGTACAAGCCCGCCGTTATCCGCTGGGGTATCACGGCGTGATACCCCAGCCTGTTCCGGCGCGGGTGTCGTGTCGGCAGTCGCCGCGTGGTCACGGGGGGGTGTGATCGGCTGCCGGGGCGAAGATGCTGCGCGAAGGTCCGCCTTCTGCTTCTGCTCTTCTGGAGGCAGCTTGGACAGGTTGCGGACGTGTTCGACCTTGCGTCGCCCTGCAACGAGGTCTGCCTGGAGTTCGGGGTCGAGTTCGAGGATCGACAACTTCGAGGAGATCGTCGACTGACCGATGCCCAGGCGTTTGGCGGCCTTGTTTTGCGAGCCGTAGAACTTGACGAGTTTCTGCAGGGCGTGTGCTTGCTCAAGCGGGTTCATGTCGTCGCGATGGACGTTGGCGACG
The DNA here is from genome assembly GCF_040629645.1 of Streptomyces sp. NPDC005899. Classification (NCBI taxonomy): domain Bacteria; kingdom Bacillati; phylum Actinomycetota; class Actinomycetes; order Kitasatosporales; family Streptomycetaceae; genus Streptomyces; species Streptomyces sp. NPDC005899. The sequence goes on from NZ_JBEXWB010000097.1 coordinate 10,974, forward strand.
AAGGCTGCTTCGAGGAGAGACTCGTCGGTGGAGACGAGAGCGTTGTCCACGCTGACGCGGACCTTGGTAGCGCCGGCCCGCCTTGCGGCTTCGAGGCGACGGTGTCCGTCGATGACGATGAAGCGGGTGCCTTCGTCGAGGTCATCGGCTCGGTCTGGGCGCTCTGCGAGATAGGCGTCGACGCTGGCGATAGTGATGGCGTTGATAAGCCCGATCTCGCGGATGCTGTCGGTGAGTCCGTCCAGGTCCCGGAGTTCGTCGCGCGGGTTGTCGGGGTTCTGGCTGATGAGGCTTAGGGGTAGTTCGGTGGGGTCGGGGACTCCGTCGGTGGGTGCACCGGTGGCTGCGCCGATGGCGGCGCGGCGTGCGCTGATGGGGCGTGCGTGCGCGAAGGAGGATCCGGCGCCGAGGTTCTTGGCCTTGCTCACTTGCTGATCTCCCGGGCGAGAGCGCGCATGGCGACGGATTGGTCGCAGCGGGGTGCGTATGCGAGGAGGGGCCGCTTGGCGCGGACGGCTTCTTTCTGTTCTTTGAGGTCTCCGATGACTCCGACGACGCGGGGGTCCTTTATGTCCATCCAGGATTGGAGTGAGGAGGTGGCGATGTAGCCGCGGCGTGCGTCGTAGTGGTTGACGACGAGGCCGAGGTAGTCGACGTCGAGGGTGAGGTCGGTGCGCATGTCTTCGATCTGGGAGGTGAGGAGTCCGTAGGCGTCGGCGCTGCTGTCTTCGGCTTGGACGACGATGAGGGCGCCGGATTTGCCGGGGGATTCCTGGTTGCGGCGGCGTCCGTAGTGGATGGCTGCGTCCATGCTCATGCCGAGGCTGGGGGGGCAGTCGATGAGGATGACGTCGTAGTCGTTTTCGATGGGGGAGAGGGCTCGTTCGAGGGAAGCTTCGCGTGCTCGTACTCCGGAGAGGCGGACGTCGAGGAGGAAGGCGTCGGTGCATGCGGGGAGTAGGTGGAGGCGACCGCCGAAGCGGTCTTCGTTGATGGGGACGATGAGTTCGCGGAGGTCTCCCTTGCCGTCGCCGGCCATGTGATTGGTGAGCGAGTCGCCGTTCATCGGGAGGGGTTCTTGCCCGAGTTGGAGGGTGAGGTGGCCCTGGGGGTCGAAGTCGACGAGGAGAACGCGTTGGCCGAGCCCGGGGAGATCTTCATGGGCGAGTGGGTCGTGGGTGCTGTCTCTGTCCTCTTCGAGGAGGGCGGCGAAGTGCTTGGAGACGCGGACGGGTACGAGCGTGGTGGAGGATTCGGCTAGCGCTTCTCCTGTACCAGCGGTGATCGCTGTTTTGCCGACGCCACCCTTCTGGTTGCAGACGACGATGCGGCGGACGATGTCCGGCCGTTTCACCGCGGGTGCGGGGTGAGTCTCGAGCCAGACCTGGACGGACTGCGCGAGTCCTTGGGTGAGGGAGACACCTCGTAGCTTGCAGTCGGCGCGGAAGCCGGACCACAGCTTTGCGGGGAGGAATGTCGCGAAGGACTCCGCACCACTTGTGTCGACGGTCTCGAGGTTGGATCCGAGGCCGCGCCACGCGGTGATGCCAGCTTCGACGGCATCTTGCATGTCGATGTTGTGCTGTACGGCGCGAACTTTGAGCTCCTGGCGGAGCCAGGAGGGAAGCTTGGAGACGACCTTCTCGCGGTCGCCCCTGGAATCAGGTGTCGTCATAGCCCGTCACTCTACTAACGTAAGATGCTGAATCAGCGCGCGACATGTTAGTTAAGAAGGTCTTGGTTGAAGTGGGGGTATCACGGCGTGATACCCCCACGAGTACGAACGCGTCGGATACCGCGGGCCAGCCGCAGCCCAACAGGCCGTCGCACCAGGCCACCTATCACGGCGTGATAACTACACCACGTGCCTCTCACATGGAGAGCGCATCCGACCCGCGCCTCCATAGGACGGGTACGCCCACACCTGGTTCACACCTGAGCACTTATCCGCCTTGAGGTGGCGCGGGTTCGGCCTCCATGCACGCCATTGCGCCACCCACCCGGCAGACCTACTTGCTGGGGCACATCACGTAGATGGCAGAGACCGATGTCAGGGAAACCAAGGTGCTGCGACACGCTTCGGTCGGGTAGCGTGCGGGCCATGTCGAGTCCTGAATCAGACAAGGTGGGGGCTTTCGGTCACGCCGTCAGCCCCCTGAACCACTGAGTTCGTAGCCCTGCCGTCGCGCCGTTCCTTGTGGCGGGACAAGTAGCGCTTGGGGTTGGCCGCGGTGACGAGATGACTTTCTCGTGCTTCTCCTCACCTCGGAGCCACTCGATGCCTCTCCCGCTGTACCTGCTTGCCATGGCGGTTTCCGCCATGAGCACCTCGGAGTTCATGCTCGCCGGCCTCTTGCCGAACATTGCCTCTGACCTCGATGTCACCGTCGCAACAGTCGGAACGCTCACCTCTGCCTTCGCGGTCGGCATGATCGTCGGCGCCCCACTCGTGGCCGCGCTTGCCCGTAACCAGCCCAGGCGCGCCAGCCTTCTCGGGTTCGTCCTCGTTTTCGCGGCGACTCATGCTGTAGGCGCCATGACCACAAGCTTCCCGGTCCTGTTCGTCACCCGGGTCGTTGCCGCGCTCGCGAACGCAGGATTCCTTGCCGTCGCTCTGACGGCTGCGGCCACGCTGGTTCCACCCGACAAGAAGGGACGTGCGCTGGCCCTGCTGCTATCAGGCACGACCGTGGCCACAATTGCCGGTGTCCCTGGTGGGTCGGTGCTCGGCGCGTTGCTCGGCTGGCGGGCCACATTCTGGGCTGTCGGCGCTCTCTGTCTGCCGGCAGCTCTCAGCATCCTGAAGGGAATCCCAGCTGGACGTGATGAAGATGAGGCGACTCACAGGCCAGCATTGCGAGCGGAGCTCGCCCAGCTCGCACGGCCGCGGTTGATCCTGGTGATGCTGCTCGGCGCGCTGGTGAACTCGGCAACCTTCGCAAGCCTCACCTTCCTCGCCCCCGTGGTCACCGAAAGCGCCAGGCTGGGCGAGTTGTGGATCTCTGTCGCTCTGGTGCTCTTCGGCGCCGGTTCCTTCGTGGGCGTCACCGTCGCTGGCCGGCTGTCCGACCAGTGTCCCGGTCCGGTCATCACAGTCGGCGGCCCGCTGCTGCTCATCGGTTGGCCGACCCTCGCGATGCTGGCCAGCCAGCCGGTTGCCCTGTTCACCCTCGTGTTCGTGCAGGGCGCACTGTCGTTCGCGCTGGGCAGCACGATGATCACGCGGGTCCTCTACGAGGCCGCAGGAGCCCCCACCATGGCTGGCTCGTATGCGACTGCGGCGCTCAACGTGGGCGCCGCAGTCGGCCCCATCGTCGCTGCGGCCACCCTCAGCACCGCAGCCGGGAACCTCGGGCCGCTCTGGGCAAGCGGACTCCTCGTAGCGATCGCACTGCTCATCGCCTTCCCCCTCCTCACCGCCATCACGGCCGACCGGAGTACCGAGGTGCTCCGGTGACACATGCGAACGCCTCTTTGATCATCGAGGGGCGTCGAAGGCTCATGGAGCACTGCCGTACAGGTCCGATCACGCACGTCGCAGCTGAGGCCGGTGTCCCCCGCGTCTGCCTGTCCAAGGGTAAGAACCGGTACGACACTTACGGTGAAGTCGGGCTGCAGTACCGTCCAAGCGTCCCTCCTCACCGACCTAGACTCGACCCGGTGTCGCCGAACGGATCGAGCAGCTGCGGCAGGACAACAAAGTGGTCGGCTGCATCACCCTTGGAACTCGCAGGCTAAGTGGTCGGCTCCGGAAATCCTTCGGGAATTGATCAGGTTGTCTGGGCGGCGGAGGATTCTTCTTGTCGGTCGGCGGGTGTGTGTCGGTCGAGCCGGGCCAGCAGATCGTCCAGGTCGGTGGTGGTGAACTTCCACTGGAACGGCTGTGCCGTGGCGTTGTAGCGGTCTTCGAATGCTCGGAGCCGGTCCCGAACTTGGTCCAGATTCGTGAAGTCGTTGGGTGAGACGACCTTGCGCTGGACGATCGAGAAGAAGATCTCTATCTGGTTCGTCCAGGAGGCGTGTACGGGGGTGTGGACCATGACCGCGTTCGGAAACTTGCTGGCCAGGCGGTCGATGGCTCTCTTTCCGCGATGTGAGGAGCCGTTGTCGACGACCCAGAAGACGCGTTTCGCGCTGGCGTAGGGCTCGGTGGTCATGACCTGGGTGACCAGGTTCATGAACGGCACGATGCCGGTGGTGGGCTCGCAGCGGCCGAAGACCTTCGCCTGGTGGACGTCGTAGGCGGCCAGGTAGGCCAGGGCCCCGCCGCGGCCGTACTCGTGGTTGACGCGCATCGCGCGGGCTTGGCCGGGTGCCAAGGTCGGATGGCAGCGGCAGCGGGCCTGAACGGAGGTCTTCTCGTCGCTGGAGACGACGTACTCGTCCCGGCCCAGCGGGACGCCCTCGAACATGCGGGCATAGAGGTCCAGGGCACGCTGGGCCTTGGCGCGGAAGTTCGGGTCGCGGATGAAGATCCAGGACCGGTGCTGCCAGGGCTTGAGCGCGTCCTCGCGCAGCCAGCGGCGCACCGTGGACGCGGAGACGCTGTCGGTGATCCCGCGCGCGGTCAGCTCGGCGGCCAGCTCCGGGCAGGACCAGCGCGACAGCGGTACGCCGGTCTCGGCAGGTAACTGGCAAGCCAGCGCCTTGGCCTCGGCAACCTGCACGGGAGTGAACCGGGCGGGGCGTCCGGGGCGCTTGCGGTCGGCCAGGGTTGGCAGCCCGCCGTGGGCGAACCGGCCGCGCCAGGTCCGGACCGTGTCCACGTGCAGGTGGGCCTCGGCGGCGATCCTGGCATTACCCCGGCCACGTGCCGCCAGGAGGACGACTGCGGCGCGCTGCCGTGCCTGGTGCGGAGTCTTGTGACCGTAGGCCATCTTCTTCAGTCGGTGGCGCTCGGCGGCGGTCAGCACCACCGCCACGGCGGCGCATATGGACAAGTACCTGTACCCCCTGAATCCTGCGGCGAACCGATGAGGCTGAGCGAGTTCGACTGTCCCCCGCTCTTGCTTCCACTTCCTTGGATCTTCAGGGAGGCAGAGGAGCGGGACACGACCGCACGTATGACGGCCCGCCGACCTGACGGTCGGCGGGCCTTGCTGATCGTTGAAGGTCCGTCGGCATCGAGGAAGGCGGCAGCCTGCCCACGCTCGTGTCTGGCGTGTCACCGACCGGGGGCGCTCACACGGCGGACCGGACCTTGATCGCGTGGCTGAGGGCGGTCTGCTCCCCGTCGGGAAGGCGACGCTCTGCGTGGAGCATGCGCAGGGCGCTGGTGATGCGTTCCTCGTCCTCAGGTGTGCCGAGGCTGCCCGTGTACGGGGGCAGCAGCAGACTCAGGGCTTCGAGGTCCGCGCGTGCGCAGAGCTTGGTGAGGAGTTCGCCGACCGGATCGTCGTGCTGCTGTGGTGCGGCCGGGGCGGTGGCGCGCAGTCCTGCGGCGATGCGGTAGCGGAGCCATTGCTGGTGGGGGCCGGCCGGGACGTCGTCGATGTGCTTGGCCGCGGACTCGAAGTGTTCGCGTGCCTGGTTGATCTGGCCCAGGTCGCGGTGGGCTCGGGCCATGTTGCCGTGAAGTGAGGCGTAGAAACCGCGGACACGTTCGTCGCCGACCTTGTCGGCCCGGTTCAGGCACTCCTGGTTCCAGTGCAGGGTCTCCCGCGGGGTGGGCTGGTGCCGGGCGAGGTAGTGCGCGGCGATGCAGGCGTCGTAGTCGTCCTCGGCCGCTTCCCACGCTTGGAGGAACAGCTCCCGTGCTCGGGCGTCTCGTCCTTCGGTCTCGGCCTGCATGCCTTGCACGCACAGCTGCACGACGATGTTCTCGGGGTCGGTCACGGTTCTCCTGAGGTTATGAGGGTGCGGTGTTGATAGAGGGTCAGCTAGAGGTGTTGAGGGCGGTCGGCATGACCAGGGTGGTGAAGCTGCCCTGGTCCGCGGAACGCACCACGACAGGCCGGTCCGCGGCGGAAATCTCCAGCAGAACGTCGGGCCCGACGCTGGCCTCCAGGGCGGGAGCTAGGACGGCGGGGTCGAAGCCGATCCGCTGGGGCAGGTCTTCATGGCAGACCGCGGGCAGGATGGCGGCGTCGGAGTGATCGGCAAGAGAGATGGTCATTGCGTCGCCGGCGAAGCTCAGAGCGATGCGGGCAGCGTCGCCGTGGCTGTTGACCGCGTCGCGAAGGGCCAGGCGATCCACGATCGCGCGGTATTCGGGCGGGGCCAGAGCCGAGAGCATCTCGCGGTAGGCAGGGAACTGGTCATCGACCGTCAACAGGACCCAGGACTCTGACGTACTGCGTGCTCGGGTCCCGTCCGGTCCGACCTGGATGGTGACCTGGTGGAATCGCGCCGTCCATTGCCCGAACTCGATCAAGTCAGCCGCGTGCACCAGCAGGCGGCAGGGCCCTCCATCGAGCGCCGCCGGCCTCAGGACGCGCATCGACAGGTGATAGCGATCGGTGGCCACCAGACGGACCTCACCGTCATCGATCTCGATGAGGACGCAACCCAGCGCAGGGTGTTCCGCGTCGGAGGCTGCGGCCGGCACCACCTGGCGGACAGCACTGGCCAACTCCACACCGCCGATCTGCGCCTCCGTCATGGCGCCGGCGTTCGCGAGGGAACGCAGAGCCAGAGCGATGGCCGCCTTGGCCGCCTGCGTCTGGTCCCGCATCCTCTCCAAGTGCCGCTCCAGCACCTCTCGGCCCTCGCGCTCGGGGCCGTCGAGCACCACGGTGACCTCGGCCAGCGGCAGTCCCGCTTCTCGCAGACCGCGGAGGAGAGCGGCACGGGTTTCCTGCGCAGGGCTGTAGAAGCGGTATCCGGTCGCCCCGTCAACCCACGCCGGCCGCAGAACTCGGCAGTCGTCGTAGAAACGCAGGGCGCTCGGAGCGAGCCCGACTCGCCGCGCGAAGGCGCTGATGCTCACTAGTTCCGTGGTGCCGTCCATGGGCCCGATTGTCGACGTTCATCCAACTTGAAGGTCAACTCGCACCCGCGAAGAGGGTCATCGGGCCGCGGCAACCGAGGACACGCCACCGGCTCCGCTCGCCTGGCCGAAATCGACAAGCCCGAGGACACCATCGCGTTCGGCCCGCCCCCTCAAGCCCTCGGTTGCGCGTGCGAGCCCCACATCATCACCACCCCGCACGGGAGCTACTTCAGCGTCAACCCCCGAAGGATTTCCGGAGCCGACCACTAAGACCGTGTCCTATGTGGTGAGGCGAGCGAGTCGTTTGTAGCAGCAGAGCGCTGCGGCGAGGCCGAGAAAGGCCAGGTAGTTGCGGGAACGGCGC
>NZ_JBEXWB010000098.1:0-18172 GCF_040629645.1 Streptomyces sp. NPDC005899
CTCGTGGCGGTCCCGCCAGGCCGGTCCCCTGCCGGCGGCCCCGCGCGGGCGGCACGCGTGGACGGCGGCGGGCCGCGGAGGTGGACACGGGCCCGGTGGCACGCGCGGGGGCCGGGCGCGGCGACGCGGGTCCTCGTGCCCAGCCGGAAGCCTGACTAGTCACACTCTTTTGTGTAATAGCGCGTGGTGTCACCAGCTGAAAGGCTTCTTCTCGCAGGTCAGCCCATGATCGAGAGGATGTCGGATGTCCGTTGGTGAAGAGGTTCGCGACACGCAGCCGCCGCAGCAGAGTCTCGGCACGGCGGCTGCGCGGAACCTCGCGACGACGACCAAATCCGCCCCGCAGATGCAGGAGATCACCTCGCGGTGGCTGCTGCGCATGCTGCCGTGGGTGCAGGTGCAGGGCGGTACGTACCGGGTGAACCGCAGGCTGACCTACTCGGTCGGCGACGGCCGGGTGACGTTCGTTCAGACGGGTGACCAGGTGACGGTCATCCCCGCGGAGCTCGGCGAACTGCCCGCCCTGCGCGACTTCGGGGACGAGGAGGTCCTGGCCGAGCTGGCACGCAGGTGCGAGCAGCGCGAGGTGGCGGCGGGCGAGGTCCTGACGACGGCGGGTGACGCGGCGGACCGGGTCCATCTGCTGGCGCACGGCAGGGTGGAGAAGCTCGGCTCCGGCCCCTACGGTGACGAGACGGTCCTCGGAGTGCTCGCCGACGGCGCCTACTTCGGGGACCACACACTGGTCGACGGGGACGCGACCTGGGACTACACGGCCCGCGCCGTCACCGCCTGCACCGTGCTGACGCTGCGCCGTTCGGACGTGCTCAACCTCGCGGCCCGCGCGGACTCGCTCCGGGACCATCTCGCGGGACTGCTCGCCATTCCGCACCAGCGGACCAACAAGTACGGCGAGGCGGCGATCGACCTCTCGGCGGGGCACGTGGGGGAGGCCGTCGTCCCGCACACCTTCGTCGACTACGAGGCGGCCCCCCGTGAGTACGAGCTGAGCGTCGCCCAGACGGTGCTGAAGGTCCACAGCAGGGTCGCCGACCTCTACAACCAGCCGATGAACCAGACCGAGCAGCAGTTGCGGCTCACGGTGGAGGCGCTCCGCGAGCGCCAGGAGCACGAGCTCATCAACAACCGGGAGTTCGGGCTGCTCAACAACTGCGACTACGGCCAGCGGCTGCAACCCCACGACGGGGCACCGGGACCGGACGACATGGACGAACTCCTCTCCCGCAGGCGCGGCTCGAAGCTGTTCCTGGCCCACCCCCGAGCCATCGCCGCGTTCGGCCGCGAGTGCAACAGGCGCGGACTGGTCCCGGAGAGCGTCGAGGTGGGCGGGCACCACGTGCCGGCCTGGCGCGGCGTCCCGATCTTCCCGAGCAACAAGATCCCGGTCACCGACGCCAGCACCACCTCGATCATCTGCATGAGGACCGGCGAGGCCGAGCAGGGCGTCATCGGTCTCCAGCAGAGCGGCATCCCCGACGAGATCGAGCCGAGCCTCTCGGTCCGCTTCATGGGCATCGACGAGCAGGCGATCATCTCCTACCTGGTGACGGCCTACTACTCCGCGGCCATCCTCGTGCCCGACGCCCTCGGCGTCCTGGAGAACGTCGAGGTGAGCCGCTGGCGGTGACGGCCCGGGGGGCCCGGGCCGCACGGGCCCGGGTCCCCGGCACACGCAGGGCCCGACAGAGGTGCCCCGGGCACCCGGGAAGGAGTGACCGTGACCATGACGAGTACGGATGCCGCGACGGAGGGGCACGAAGCCGCCGCGCTGCTGGAACACACCCGGAGCGTCGTCGATCCCCACCTGCGGGCTGCCGTGGAATCGCTGCCCGGGGGCATACGCCGGGTCGCCATGTACCACTTCGGCTGGCAGAACGCCGACGGGACCTCCGCCCCGGGAAAGGCGGGGAAGGCCATCAGACCCGCGCTCGTCCTCGCCGCCGCCCGCGCGCTGGGGGGCGCCCCCGAGACGGCGATGCGCGCGGCCGTCGCCGTCGAGCTCGCGCACAACTTCACCCTCCTCCACGACGACGTCATCGACGGCGACGCCACCCGGCGGCACCGGCCGACGGCCTGGGCCGTCTTCGGGGTGCCGGACGCGGTGATCACGGGCGACGCCATGCTCGCCCTCGCCCAGCGCCTGCTCGCGGACGACCCGCACCCGGCGTCCGGCCGGGCCGGTGCCCGCCTGTCCACCTGCGTCATCGAGCTGTGCGCGGGCCAGCAGGCCGACTGCGCCCTGGAAGGACGGGCTCCCGACGACGTCACCCTCGACGAGTGCCTGGCCATGGCCACGGCCAAGACGGGGGCCCTGCTCGGCTGTGCCTGCGCCCTCGGCGCCCTCTACGCCGGGGCCGACGAGCGGGCGGTCGGAGCCATGGACGGATTCGGCAGGGAGGCCGGTCTCGCCTTCCAGCTCATCGACGACCTGATCGGCATCTGGGGGGACACCGGACGTACGGGCAAGCCGGTCGGCGCGGATCTGACCGCCCACAAGAAGTCCCTGCCGGTGGTGGCCGCCCTCACCTCGGGTACCCCTCCCGCCGCCGAGCTGGCCGAGCTCTACCGGGGAGCCATGGCCACCCCGGGCGAGGTGAGCCGAGCGGCCGACGCGGTCGAACGGGCGGGCGGCCGGGACTGGGCACAGACCTGCGCCGCGGACCGGATGGCGCGAGCGGTCCACCACCTGTCCCGCGCGGTGCCCGATCCGGCTGCCGCGGGGGACCTGCTCGCCCTGGCGGAGTTCGTCACCCGCAGGACCCACTGAGCCGTCCGCCCGTCCCCGCGCGACGGCCACGCCGTCGGTCAACTCTAGGATTCCGCACGTCGGTCGGTATCCAGTACCACTGCGGACGAAGGGGCGGGCCGGTCATGGGTGTACGCGTACGGCGGGCGGACGAGCGGGACAGGGGCCAGGTCGTACGGATCATGGAGGAGGCGTTCCACCACGATCCGGTGAGCGCCTGGGTCTTTCCGGACGAGGCGCACCGGCGGGCCGTCCACGGCCGGTTCCTCGGGGCCTTCGCCGACGCCGCGCTGGACGGCGGTTGGATCGACCTGCTGGAGGACGGCACCGCCACGGCCCTCTGGCTGTCCGTGCCCGCGGATGCCCCGGAGGAGGACGACACGCCCGCGCGCATGAGGGAGGTCACCGATCCGGGCAACGAACGGGTAGAGCTGGTGGGGAGGCTGAGCGCCGAGGCCCACCCGCGCGGGCGCGCCCACGTGTATCTGCTCATGATCGGCGTCTCCCCGGAGCGTCAGGGGGAGGGCATCGGAGAGGCACTGGTCAGCGGGGTGCTGGACCGGTGCGACCGTGACGGGGTCCCCGCCTACCTGGAGGCGAGCAGCGAGCGCAGCCGCCGGCTGTACGAGCGCCTCGGATTCCGTCTCCTGGGGCGGGGCGTGGACCTGCCGGACGGACCCTCGATGTGGCCCATGTGGCGGGATCCGCACACCGGTTGACGGGTGGCCGGAGACCCTGCGACGCGGAAGGGGAGGGTGCCACGGGCCGGCCGCCGGCCACGGGCTACAGTCCCTGCTCATGACAGATGAGTCGTGGGCAGGCTGGTACCGGGACGGCCACGGTTCCGAAGCCGTCGTCCTCACCACCGACGGACAGCACCTGCGCATCCGCGTCCGCGGTACGGACTTCGAGGGCGAGAGCTTCGACGGTCTGCGTCCCGTGACCGGCCCGACGGCCGAAGGCGGTGTCTTCGACCTGGTCGACGGGGTGCTCGGTGACTGCGTGCTGGAGTGGGACCTGCCCCTGCCGGTCCTCACGGCCGGTGCGGTGCGCCAGGCCACGCTCAGCTGCCTGCTGTCCTTGCGCCGGGCCGACCCCGACCTGTACCTCGCCCTCCACCTCGACGGCGCCGTGTACGAGTCGCACCGTGCCGAGGGCGACTTCGCGGCCGCGCTGGCCACGGTCCAGCGCGCCCTCCCGCCGGACATCCACCTGCAGACCTGCATAGCCTGCGCGCTCTCCGACTACTTCCCCGCGCCCGATCGGGGACTCTCGGGGCAACTCGCCTGCTTCCGGGGTGCGAAGGATGCCTACCGCGGCGCGACGGACGCGGGAGCCGTGGCCGGCCTCTGGGACCGGCGCACCGGATTCGTCCAGGAGATATGGAGCTGCCGCGAGTTCGAGCCGCGCCCGGCCACGGGCGCCGGCACGGGCCATCGGGGGGCCTTCCCGCTCGAAAGGGCCTGACCGGGAGCCTGCGGGCGTTCCCGTCGGTCTCCGCGCTCGCGGGGTCCTCGGCCGCCTGTGCGCACGCGAACCTCTTGTCCACACCCGCGAGGAGTGCGTGTCCGCGCCCGCGAGGAAGCGGTCGCCGGTGCGCCGGGGCCGTCCCGTGAGAGGGGACTGCCCCGGCGCGTCAGGCCGCCGGTGTCAGGACTTGGCGGCGGTGGCGAGCGCGGCCGCGAGGCCGTTGCGCCACAGGGTGTTCACCCGCGAGCGCTCGGTGGAGTTCGGGTAGGCGTTGGTGCAGGACGTGCCGGGACCACCACCCGACATGAGCTCGCTGCACGGACCGGTGTAGTGGTCCGGCAGACCGAGCACGTGCCCGGTCTCGTGGGCCGTGACCCGGGTCGAGTTGTACTGCCGGTTCTGCGCGTAGTCCAGGAAGATGTAGCCGCTGCCGTGCCCGTTGGTGCTCGCGTACGAGCCTCGGGAGTCGTTGCCCTCGTAGTAGGCGAAGTCGGCGTTCGAGCCTTCCTGCAGCTTGACGTTGCTGACCGAGCTGTTCCAGATGCTGGCGCTGCTCGCTATCTGGCTGCGGAAGCTGGGCGCGTTCGCGGCGCTGTAGACGACGGTCACCGCCTGGGCGCCCGGCGTCACGGCGCGCTTCTCGGCGACCGACTTGAGGACGGCGTCGAAGAACGCCTTGTTGGCGGCGGCGTTCTCGCTGGACCCGGCGTAGGCGGCGTAACCGGCCTGCGCCGTGGCGGCGGAGGTGGAGGCGGAGGCCGGGGCGGCGATCGCGGGGGTGGTGCCCATGGCGGCGGCGAGGCCGAGACCGAGACCGGCCACGGCCGACATGACGGCTGTCCTGGTGTGTCTCACGGGGGTTCTCTCCTACCTGTCCGCCGCGCCCCGTCCGGTGGGTCGGTCGGGGCGCGGGTGGGGGGTTGTCGGTACGGAGTGAGTGTCAGGGCAGCCGGGGCCGCAGCGGATGATGTCATTCGGTGATAGCGCCGCTCTATCCCCCCACGGGAGCCGCACAGGAGGCGCACACACCGATCGCCCCAACGGCCCCCGAATCGGCCCCTTTAGTGGGGTTGGGCCGTCTGGTGTTCCCTACGCGAACAGCCATACGCTCCTCGTCATGGAGCTTGAGGTCAGACACCTCAGGGCGCTGTGCGCCATAGCGGACACGGGCAGCCTGCATCAAGCCGCGCGGCGGCTGGGCGTCAGCCAGCCCTCCCTGACCACCCAGCTCCAGCGGATCGAGAAGGCCCTGGGAGCGGAGCTCTTCCGCCGGGAGAGGACGGGCTGCCGGCCCACCCTGCTCGGGCGGGCGGTCCTCGGCCGGGCCCGTCCGCTGGTGGACGGCATGTCCTCGCTGGTCGGCGCCGCGATGGCGGAGGCCGAGGCCGCTCGCGCCGGTGCCGCCCGGTTGCGCATCGGCTCCACCGCGAGCCGGGTCATCGGCGACTGGCTGCGCCGGCTGCGGGTCCGCCTGCCCGGGACGGACATCTCCCTGCGGGTCGACGTGTCGGCGCGTGCGCTGTTGCGCGCGGTGGCGGCCGGCCGACTCGACGTCGCCTTCGTGCACGAGGTGGAGGGCTGTCCGCTGGAGATACCGGACGGCCTGCGGCAGCGCGTACTCCTGGACCGGGAACCGCAGTTCATCTCCCTGTCGCGCGATCACCCCGCCGCGGCCGGCCCGGTGGTGGACCTCGACGACCTCGCCGCCGACCGGTGGATGGTCGACCCGTCCGTGGACGGCGAATGGGACGGCCTCCGCCGGGTGCTGGGCGCCGCCGGCCTCGACCCGACCGTCCTGCACGGCGACTACCTCACGGCGGCCTCCCTCGTCGTCCTCGGCGAGGCGGTCGCCCCCTGCCAGCCGACCTCCGGCCCGCGCGAGGACATGGCGATCCGCCCGCTGCGCGGTGACCCGCTGGCCGTCCGGCTCCTGCTGGTCGCGCGGCCGGGCGCGGACATGGAGACGGTGTACGGGGAGTTGGAAGGTGCCTACCGCGAGGCCGCCGGGCGGGCCACCGACTACCACCGGTGGCTGCTGCGCCACCACAGCCGTCTGGCGCTCGCACCCTGACGGCGTACGCCCGGGCGGGGCGGGCGGCGACCGCCCGCTCGCGCCCGACGGCGGTGGACGGCGCCGCGGCGGACGGTGCCGCACCGCGCGGGCCGGCCTGGATCCGGCCATGGTCCGGAGCCGAGGGGGCACCACGCGCGGTCGTCGACACCTCTACCGTGGTGCGATGAGCGAACAGTTGCTGCACCTCACCGAAGAGTCCCTGTGGAAGGCGGCTCGCGAGACCGGGACGTACGAGATGTCCACCCGCGGCCGCACGCTGAGTGAAGAGGGGTTCATCCACTGCTCGCTGCCCCATCAGCTCGCCGACGTGGCGCGCGCGGTCTACGGGGCGGACGGCGAGGGCCTGGTCGTCCTGGTCATCGACCGGGACCGGCTGGAGGCGCCCGTGCGGTACGAGGCCGTGAAGCCGGGAGGAGAGGAGTACCCCCACGTCTACGGGCCCCTGCCTGTGAGCGCCGTCGTGGAGGTGCGGCCCTGGGAGGACCGGGGGCCGGGACACCAGGGCTGAACCAGCCCGCCGCGGGAGCCCGTCGCCGGGAGGCGCGGGGCGGGAGAACGAGCACGCCCGGCCCGCACGGCCCCCCGGGGGAGGGCGTGCGGGCCGGGCGCGTACGGCCGGGACGACCGCGCGGAACGATGATCCGCGGGTCAGGCCTTCTTGGTCTCCTAGTAATGGGCCGGGTCGGCGACCTGCGGGGATCGTCCCTGCGGGTCGCTGACCTGGCCTTTTCTTGATGGCTGGCGAGGGGACACGACGGTCCTGATCGGGTGTCCTGCGGACTGTGTGCGGACTGTCGTGTACTGGCCGGGTGATTGCGTAGGCAGTCGACGGGGCGCGTAGCTCATGAAGCGCTGCGGGGCCCCCTCGTGCCTGGTGAACTGCCGAGCGACTGGTTTTTCTTGTCATCGCCTCAGCAACTGGTCCTTCTTACTTCCCCCGCCGCAATTTCGATATGGAGTTTCAGCCTTAAGAGATGCGGGCAGCCCTGTCATGTCATTAACTTCCCTGGTGTCAGGGATTCTGGCGCTTGACAGGAGGCGGCGAGCTGCTTCCTCGATCTTGGGTCCCAGCGGGAAGTCGGCATTTGGTACGTGAAGCCATGAAGTCAAGGGGTGGCGCGCGGCAACCTTTGGATCCTTGAGGCGTTCGTCGATCGCGGCCTTAATTAGATGGCCTACTCCCATTAGGTCGGTTACAATTTTCGAATCCACCTCGATGTTTCGGTGGATTACGTCGTTCCTGGTTCTCCAGATTTTCGCGAAAGCGTCCTTGGCGGGTTCCCATACCCTTGAAGAGCCGCCGAGATGGGCTTGGATGGCAGAGAGTGCGCTGCTGCTGTTGCCGGGGAGATCCTGTGTTTCGAAATCTGACCGACGCCAATTATGGTCGATCAGGATAGCTTCGAAAACATGCCAGAGGAGCTGTTCCTGGGAAGCTTCGTATGCGACGACAGCTTCGGCCCACTCGCCCCGGGAAAGTCGATGAGAGAAGCGTGCGTCCCAGGACCTGAGTCGCCGAATATTTGAGAGCGAATTGCTGAAATCCTCGGCGGCAATGAAGAGGCCACCGCCCTCTTCGGTGCGTTCGCGACCGGGACTGCTAGTGCCCCAGCTTCCAATCGGTGTATGGGGTAGGAGCGGTAGCACATATTCCTGATCGTGGTCCACGCCGAATCTGAATGCGCCTGCACCTACGAGGTCGGCTCGGCAAAGAGGGCCTACCGAGCCCGGGGAATCTGTGGCGTTCAGTGTGACTCTCATGGCTTCGGAGGTGAGGCCCAAAGCGAGGTCCCCCATCCGGCTGAGTCCAGAGTAGCTGACGGTGAAGGGCTCGCCATCGGCAGAATCCCAAATTACGTCTGCGACCCTTGGGAGCTCGCACATGACTGTGGCGAGGCAAAGTGGCTCGTCCCAACTGCCAGTCGCCAGATCGGCAATCAATGGGTGCATTGGTCCGCTGCCGGTGACCATCTCCGCCACATGGGAAAGCATCATGGTTTCATGGTTCCCATTTGCGGGCCTGATGACTTGCAGGACTACACGAGCGGCGACCGGTTCCCCGCCCAGAGCGCTTCCTACTGATGCGGAAATATGCTCTCCGGGTGACGTGCCAGGGGACCAGCGCACGGCGAAAGTTGCCCGCATGGTGTTAATCAAGATAGGGGAGGGTTCGCAATTTGGCAGTGTCACCCGCAAAGCATACGACGGAAGTCTCAGCTGTGGCAGTACTGCCGGAGCTCCGAAAAAATGGCTAGAGCGGCCGCAGCCGCATAGAAGTGAAAGGGTCCGCATCTGGCCACTTCAGCCCTCACTGGGCGCTGCACCTTTCTATTGCCAGCCATCCACGGAGACGTCTGGGCCTCCCGCGAGGTAGCGGTGGAGGGCGCTTGAGGTGGTTTCCACGAAGTTCTCGGGGATGGCGTTGGCATTGACCCAGCGGACCTGGGAGTGCTTACGGGGTTCGCGGTTTTCGGGTTCGCCGGTCCACTCGTGGGCGGCGAAGACGAGGGTGAGGAAGCCGTTGGGGGCTTCGACGCCCCAGGCGCCGTGGATGATGTGGGCGACCTTGAGAGACTCGGGCTTCACGGTGAGGCCGGTCTCCTCGTAGAGTTCGCGGACCGCAGTGTCGGTGATGGGCTCGCCGGGTTCGCTCTTGCCGACCGGCAGGTCCCACATACCTTGGGCGAACTTGGCGTTCTCGCTGCGTTTGAGTAGGACGACGCGGTTGGTGGCCCTGTCGTGGACGATGACCGCAGCGACCAGCAGGGTCATCGATTCGAGCGCCGGCTTGAGGGCCTTCGGCTGGTCGCCGGTCTGCTGGGGCATGGGGGTCCCTTCATAGGACTGATTGTCGAGCGAGGGCTCCGAGGGGACGCCGTAGCACTTCCGCAGAAAAGATCAGTTCGGAAGGTTCGCCGACCTGTCTGTGCTCAGGAGCACGAGATCAACGTGCGGGAGGCTGCGCCACGGTTGATCCATCCGCAGGCTACGTCCGTCAGGAGCGTTTGCTTCGATGCTGTTGCCAGAGCCGTGCGGCGTTGAGCAAGTGCATTGTCCAGTCGTCTGGAGCGGAGCCCGCGATCTCCACCCAGAGGTTCGCGCTGGCGTGGGCGAAGGCGTCCACCGCTCGGGGTGGTGCCAATGCCCAGTCGGGAAGAAGCGCGACCGAATCCTCTGCGGCAGAAGGCGTGTGGCCAGCCGCGATGAGCCAGATGACCCAGTGGGCGGGATCCAACCAAGCGGCCCCGCGGGTGGCCCAGCCCCAGTCGACGAGGTGAGCGCGATCGTGGGTGATGAGAACGTTGTGGTTGTTCCAGTCGGTGTGGAGCAGCGCGTTCCCAGCGAAAGCTTTCGCGTCGGCAGGGTCGGCGACGTAGCCGGCCAGGCGTTGTTCGGCGAGCCGGAGCTCGATGTCAGGACAAGGGAGAGAGGCGAGCTCTCGGAGGGCGTCGGTGACTTTAGGCAAGTCGGGGGAGCCCGGGGAGTAGTCGGCATGGTGGCCTTCGATGGCCTCAAAGCCGAGGAGATCCCAGCCGCCGGCGATGACGTGGAAGAGCAGGCGCGGGGCGAGCGGGGTCACGTACGGATTGATGTCCGCCTCGCGTTGCTGCGTCCAAACCCAGCGGTGTTCGGTGCGCAGGCCCTTGAGGAAGACGACTCCGCCGGCGGTGTGCGCGAGCGCGGAGAGGGAGCTGTTGAGACCGGTGCTGACGTCTTCGATCCTGAGAATCGAGCCGATCTCGGCTTCGATGGCGGTACGAGCGCCAGAGGGGAGACTGCCGAAGGTGATGGAGGGTGCGGGCATGGCCGTCAGGTTTCCAGATCTAAGCGCCAACAGGGGCCTCCGGCGCGAGGTGCCGCCGAAAGCCCCTGAAGGGATGGTCAGTTGTACGGGTTGTCGTCCCCGCAGCCGGGCGTGGTGGCCGCAGCGAAGGCGTCCACGTCGTCGATGAGGATGATCTCCGCATCAGGCTCGGACAGCGGGCGGATGGGGGCGATCTCGACTGCTACGGCGGTCATGGTTCAGCTCCTTGTAGTCGCGTGTTGGCAGTACCTGTCCAGTGGTGCCTTCGCCTCCTGGTAGACCTTGGCCAGCGGCCGGCAGACCCGGCAGGTGCCGGAGAGCTGGCAGCCGGTGCAGCCACCGGTGCGAAGCATCAGAGAGTCGGCGATGCCGCCAAGGCGGCTCAGGCCCTCGACTCCCGTGGTCATGAGGGGGATCGCTTCGTCACGGCCGACCTTGCAGATGGTCGCCATGCCGTGCGGGTCGACGTGGAAGAAGGTGTGGCCGGCGTTGCAGCCGTTGAAGGGTTCGCGATCTGCGAGGTGGTCCGGGGCCTGGGTGGCGAGGGTTTCCGCGCCGCCGTAGATGGTCGGCGACATGTGGGTGTACTCGCGGTACGGCAGGTCGTAGCGGCCGGCGAAGGCGCGCATCTGGTCGGCCTCGTGGGCGTTGTGCCGCGTGATGATCAAGGCGAGATCGAGGGGCAGCCCCGCTTCGTGGGCTGCATCCAGTCCTTTGACGAACATGCGGTACGCGCCCCGGCGCCGGGTCAGCCCGTCGTAGGACTCTGCGGTGGCCCCGTACAGGCTGAGTGTGATCCGGTTCGGCCTCAAGCGGGTCAGTAGGGCGAGGTTCTTCGGTGCGGCAAGACGCGAGCCATTGGTGAGGATCTCGACCATCATGCCCAGCTCGTACGCCAGCCGGTACGTCTCGGGGAACAGCTTGTCGATCATCGGCTCACCGCCTGTGAGCTGGAGCCAAAGCACCCCCGAGTCCCTGATGGCGTGCAGCAGGCGCTCACGCTCAGGCCACTCCAGACCGGCGAATTGCCTCAGGCCGAGGTAGCAGTGTTCGCAATCGTAGTTGCAGCCGAGGTTCAGCTCGTACGAGGCGCGTCCGTATGCATACGGAGAGCGGGGGCGAACCAGCACAGTTCCATTGAGGCGTCGGTCGTTGAGATCGATCTTCCAAGCCTGACGGGCCACGTCGGCCAGCCACGCGGGTACTGCTGCGGTACCCGATGCGGTGTGCAGTTCGTCGTACAAATGAGCGGGAAGGCGTGCTGCCTTCGGGTTGCCTGGCCGTACGAGGAGGTGGTGGTCGAGGTACGGGGCAGCGATCAGCTCGTGCATACGGACTCCTCGCTCGGGCTGCTGAGGATCAGGCGGGCCCAGACGGTCTTGCCGATCGGGTGGCGGTCGTGGTGGCCGGTCTCTTCAGAGAGCGCTGCGACGGGAAGCAGGCCCCTGCCGCCTTCGTCGTCCTCCCCGGCCTGGGTGGGGCGGGGAGGGGTGCGGCCAGCATCGGAGACTTCGACCAGGCAGTGTGGACCGTCAACAGTCAGCCGAACTTCGAAGAGGTGCCCTCGTCTGCCGCCGTGCTGGACGGCATTGGCAGAGAGCTCTCCGCAGACGAGGACCACCAGGTCGATGTCCTCCTGGCCGTATCCCCAGCTCGCGAGCGTCTTGGAGACGAGGGCGCGGGCCAGGGGCACGCACTTGCGTACCGGGCTGAACTGCATCTGCCACCGCAACGGGGTGGTCTGTCGGTCGTGCGTCGTCATCGCGTGCATCGCGTCCCCTCGTCGCGGGCGGGCTGTGGGACACAAGTTCACCGCTGCGGCGATCACAGAATCAGGTCACGGTGATTACCCAACGTGGGTAATCTCATCCGTAGGCGGTCCCATGTCAGTCCGTCCGAACGGGCGAGTGAGGGGGACGAGTGGCACGCTCGCAGGCCCACCGGGCCCTGCCGGCCGACCTGCTGGCCAGCGCGGCATGGCAGGAAGCCTGTCGCGCTCGGGACTTTGCCCGCATCTTTCGGCTGGTCAAAGTCAAGGCCGGGATCTACCCGTCGCGGATCGCCGCGCTGTGCGGCATGACGCCGAGCAGAGTCGGCGAGATCATGGCGGGGCGGCGCGGTTTGGCGCACATCGACGTGATCGAGCGCGTCGCCGACGGCCTGCGCATCCCCGGTGCGATGCTCGGCCTGGCCCACCGACCCTGGGAGATCCCTGCCCCAGCTCGCACCGAGGAGAGGCCGCCCGAGCACTCTCCTGCTGTACCGGGCGAACCTCAGCGCACCGAACCGGCAGAGGAATTGGACGACCTTCTCGCTCTGGTCGACGGCCGTGCCACCCGTTCCACCCTCACAGCCCTGCGCTCCTCGGTCCAGGACTACTGGCGGCGGGACAACGCACACGGCGGTGCGACCCTGCGGCCGGCCGTCGTGGGACACCTGCGCTATGTCGGCCGCCTCCTCGACTCTGCCGAGGGTGGCTTACGGCACGACCTCCAAGGGGTTGCGGCCGAGCTGGCACGGCTTTCCGGCTGGGCCTACTTCGACGCCCGTCAGTACAGCACCGCTCGCACCTACTTCACCCAGGCGCTCAAGCTCTCCCACACGCAAGGCGACAGCCTCTTCATGGCCAATGTGCTGTCCTGCATGAGCCTTCTGGCCACCTACGACGGCAACCCGAACGATGCCGTGGCCCTTGCATGCCGTGCCCAGGACGCGGCCCGCGCCGCCGGCGAACAGCCGCTCGTCATGTCGATGCTGCACTTGCGAGAAGCGTTCGCCCATGCCGCCCTTCGAGACGCCAAGGCTTGCCACCAGGCCGTGGATCGCTCCCGTGACCAGTACGAACGCTCACGCGGACACGAAGTCGAGGCGCCTGACTGGGTCCAGTACTTCGACGAGACGAAACTCCTCGTCGACACCGGCATCGCCTACGCGCGCCTCGGCGAACCAGCCCGCGCCGAACCCCTCATCACTGAGGGCTTACGTCGAGAAAATGGCGACCAACAGCGAGGCCGGGCCTTCCACGCTTACTGGCTGGCCAGCGCCCAGCTCCAGCTGGGCGAACTCGACGAGGCGTGCACCAGCGCCAGCCTCGCCCTCGACCTTGCCGCAGTCATTGACTCGCCACGAGTGAGCAGCCACGTCCAGGAACTTCACCGCCGAATGCTGCCCTACGCACGCGAAGCCCCCGTCCTCGCCTTCGAGCAACGCATGCGTGAAGCCCTCGGCTGACCCCTTACGGGCTGCCGGTCGCCTCGTCCAGCAGCAGATACAGCAAACCGACCAGGCTGCCACTGCTGACGACCTCGCGGCGGTCGATCATGCCCCGGATCTCCGAGATCGGAATCCACTCGATTCGGTCGGACTCGTTCAACTCGGTCGGTGGGCCCGCATACGAGGCTGTCTCGGCACGGAAGACGAAGTGCTCGGAGTCCGTGATGCCGTTCGCCGGTTGCGCGTACACCAGCGGCTTGACGCCCTTCACACGCCAGCCTGTCTCCTCCTCGACCTCGCGGGCAGCAGCCTGCTCCGGGGTTTCGTCGGCCTCGATGAGGCCCATCGGAAGCTCCCAGCCCCAGGTGTCGGTGATGAATCGGTGCCGCCACATCATCAGCACGCGCTTCTGGTCGTCGACCACGGCCGCTACGGCCAGGTGCCGCATCCGGACCACATGGTGTTCCCACCGCCGGCCGTCAGGCTGCTGGACGTCCACAAGCCAGAGGTTCACCCATGGGTTGTTGTAGATCTGCCGCTCGCCATGGACGGTCCACTGCATGAGCCCAACTCCCTTGTTTCAGTGAAGTATCCAGCATTTCACTTTGACGAGAATCCGTCCGCCAGGTTGGCGCATCATCGCCCACGCCGACGAGAGGGAGATGTTTTGGAGTCAGCAGGCAAGACCGTTGAGGTGCTCGGACCTGTAGCCATTGTGCTGCTTGCCCTTGCGGCTGCGAGTCGTCGGCTGGACGCGTTATCGAGCCGCCAGATCAGTACTTGGGCAGGGTGTTCGGCGGTGTCGAGTTCACGTCCTTCAGCGGCTGCGGTGAGAACGGAAGCTGGCGAGTGGCTGCCAGCCTCTGCGCGGCGCAAGGCGGCGGTCAAGGCAGGCCAGGGGTCGGCCTGCTTTCGGTCGACTTGGGCGGGGAGAGTCGCCCGCAGGATGCCTTCGTAGCGCGTAATGGTTTCGGCGGGCGGGGCACGACGGATCAGTTCGGACAGTACGGGTGCAGCCGGGCGGCGGCTGCTTGCTGTTGGTGATCGCGCTGCTCATGCCAGCGGGCGGCGGCGAGGGCCAGGTGGACGGTGGCGGCGAGGACGGCGATGACGAAGTAGCCCGCGCTGTTGGTGCCATAGAGGAGTTCCTGTCCTGCCGTGCGCAGGGCGTGGCCGACCTGGTGGTCTGCGCGGATCATGGACCGGTTGGCGCGATTGATTGCGCTGGCCGCAGCCTGCATCTCAGCTCGCTGCGGACGGGGCGCATGCAGGGCTGCGGTGTGGAGGAAGCCGCCGAATGCTGCAATTTCGCCCTGAGCCTGGTGCGCGTCGCCGTTCCGGTCCGTGAGGAGGGCAGGGCTCGCTCATCGCGAGCGAGGCGGGTGAGCGCATCACCGACAACGCGCTCCGGCTCCACCTCGTACCAGCGTTGGGCGCCCGCTCACTGGCGGCGATACGCCGTAATGACATACAGGTGCTCTTCAAGCACCTGTCCGACCAGCTCGGCCCCGGCAGCGTCCGGAACGTCCACGACGTCCTCGTGCGCGTCATGACCGCGGCCGTGGACGACAAGGTCATCGCATCCACTCCGTGCCGCCGGATCACCCTTCCGGTCATGCCGGGACGAGGAGGTCACCCCGCCCACCGTCGCTCAGGTCGAGGCCATGGCACGCGTGATGCCGCCGTACATCCGGGCAGCCGTCGTCATGCTCGCAGGGTCAGGCTTGCGCATAGGCGAGTTGCTGGGCCTGAAGGTGTCGGACATCGACTTCAAGGCCGGGAGCATTCGCGTGGAGCGGCAGCGGCTCCAGTCGGGGAAGATCGGTCCGCCGAAGACCGCCAAGTCCCGGCGGACGGTTCCGGTCGGTGAGGTTGTCACCGACGCGCTCCTCGGGCATCTCGCCGCGCGCCTCTCCACGGAGTGGCTGTTCACGATGGAGGAGGGGGAACCGCTCAACTATCGACGGTGGAAGACCGAGTGGAACTGTGCCCGCAAGGCGCTCCAGGCGGCGGAGAACGAAGCAGCCAAGCGCGAGGGCCGCAAGCCCGTCGGGCTGCCGCACATGGTGACCCACGACCTGCGGCACTTCTACGCCTCCGCGCTCATCGCCGGCGGAGCGAGCGTCAAGCAGGTGCAGCTCGTCCTCGGGCACGCGTCCGCAGTCATCACACTGCGGATCTACGCGCACCTGTGGCCGGGGGAAGAAGACCGCACCCGGGCCGTCATGGACGCCGTGCTCGGCGGCCTGCGGACCGGGTGCGGACCGGTAGGGAGTCTGACCAGCGAAACCGCAGGTCAGACGGCCTAGCCAGAGATCAAGCCTTCTTGGTCTCCCAGAAGATCTTGTCGATCTGGGCGATCAGGTCCAGAGCCTTCTGGCCCGTGGCCGGGTCGTTCGACGCCTTGGCCGCGGAGAGCGCCTTCAGGGTGTCGTTGACCAGCTGGTGCAGCTCCGGGTACTTCTCGAAGTGCGGGGGCTTGAAGTAGTCGCTCCAGAGCACCGAGACGTGGTGCTTCGCGAGCTCGGCACGCTGTTCCTTGATCAGAATGGCGCGCGTGCGGTAGTCCGCGTCCTCATTGGCCTGGTA
Organism: Streptomyces sp. NPDC005899; assembly: GCF_040629645.1. NCBI lineage: Bacteria > Bacillati > Actinomycetota > Actinomycetes > Kitasatosporales > Streptomycetaceae > Streptomyces > Streptomyces sp. NPDC005899. Next base: position 15,919 of record NZ_JBEXWB010000098.1, read on the forward strand.
CTTCTCCTGGACGGCCTTCACGGATTCGGCCTCGATGCGGGCCTGGGCCGGGTCGTACACGCCGCAGGGCAGGTCGCAGTGAGCGCTGACCTTGACCTTGGGGGCAAACAGGCGGGAAAGCATGGAGCTGTCCTTCCTCGTGATCGTCTTCTCAGGTGGGACATTACTCCGTGCGGAGCCGCTTTCCGCGGCTGCCCCCATGGGCTTAGGTCAAAAGTCCAGGGTGTGGACGGGGCCGGTGGCCGAAACCACGGAGTGGTGCCGCAGCGGTGTAATGGAGGACGGATCGGGAGTCGGGAGGTGTCACGGATGCCGGAAGCGGCGCGGGGTGCGGGGGACGGGAAAGCGGCGAAGGGGTCGTTCCAGGTGGTGGAGGTGACGGGGCCCTCGATGGTGCCCACGCTCTACCACGGGGACTGGCTGCTGGTGCAGCACGGCGCGCCCGTGCGGCCGGGGGACGTGGTGATCCTCCGCCACCCGTTCCAGCAGGACCTGCTGGTGGTCAAGCGGGCCGCCGAACGGCGCGGCAACGGCTGGTGGGTGCTGGGCGACAACTCGTTCGCGGGCGGCGACAGCACGGACTACGGGACGGTGCCCGAGGAGCTGGTGCTCGCCCGGGTGCGGGCGCGCTACCGGCCGCCGCGCAGGGATCAGCGGTCCGTGTGGGGGCTGATGGGCTGGGCGGTGTCCGCTCTGCGGCCCGTCTCCTCGGACCGTTCCGTCTCCAGGCGCTTGCGGGCCCGGTAGGCGGCCACGTTGGCCCGGGTCGCACACCGGTCGGAGCAGTAGCGCCTCGACCGGTTGGTGGAGGTGTCGAGGTAGGCGTTGCGGCAGGGCGCCGCCTCGCAGAGGCCGAGCCGGTCCACCCCGTGGGAGGTGAGGTGGAAGGCGAGGCCCATCGCCGCGATCGCCGCGAAGCCGGCCGTGGCGTTCGAAGGATGGTCGGCGAGGTGCATGTGCCAGTCCGGCCTGCCGTCCTCGTCCCGGGTGTCGTGGCCGGAGATCTGCGGGCTGACCGGGAATTCCAGCAGGAGTGAGTTGAGCAGGTCGACGGCGAGGGTCTCGTCACCGCCGTCGGCCGCCTGGAAGACCGCGCGCAGCCGTGCCCGTACCGAACGGAAGCGCGTCACGTCCGCGTCGGTCGCGCGGCGGGCCGCCTGGGCGTTCGCGCCGAAGAGCTCGCGCACGGACTCGACCGTGGTGAGCGAGTCCGTGTTGCGGGCCGGCTCCTCGGTGTTGACCAGACGCACGGCATAGTCCGAGTAATAGGCCAGTTCCACTTGTAGTCCTTACGGCGTCGGTCTAGGGTCGAGGTGCTGCCAGTGTAATAGCTGGTATTCGGCGACGGGTATTACGCGCTCCGGCGCGCTCACCATGTACGGAGGTCGGGATGACGGAGACGGCGACGCGTGGCGACTGGCGGTCCTGGCAGGAGAGCTGGGACCGGCAGCAGGAGTGGTACATGCCGGACCGCGAGGAGCGGTTCCGGGTGATGCTGGACATGGTCGAGGCCTTCGTGGGGCCCGAGCCGAGAGTCCTCGACCTGGCATGCGGTACGGGCAGTATCACCGCCCGGCTCCTCGACCGGTTCCCGGAGGCCACCTCGACCGGTGTCGATCTCGACCCGGCGCTGCTCGCCATCGCCCGCGGCACCTTCGAGGGCGACGACCGGGTCACCTTCGTGACAGCCGACCTCAAGGACCCCGCCTGGGCGGAACGGCTCCCGCACGCCTCCTACGACGCCGTGCTCACCGCGACGGCCCTGCACTGGCTGCACAGTGAGCCACTGGCCGCGCTGTACGGCCGGATCGGCCGGCTGGTCCGGGACGGCGGGGTCTTCATGAACGCGGACCACATGATCGACACCAGCACTCCGCGCATCAACGCGGCCGAGCGCGCGCACCGGCACGCCGCCATGGACCGGGCCAAGGCCGGGGGCGCGGTGGACTGGGCGCAGTGGTGGGCCCTCGCCGCCGAGGACCCGGTCCTCGCGGGACCCACCGCCGAACGCTTCGCGATCTACGGCGAGCACGCGGACGGCGACATGCCCTCCGTCCAGTGGCACGCGCGCACCCTGCGGGAGTCCGGTTTCGCCGAGGCGCGTGCGGTCTGGGCCTCGCCCTCGGACAGCCTGGTGCTCGCGGTGAAGTAGCCCGGGCCGGGCTGGACGGGGCCGGCGGGCGGACGGGACGGCGGCGGAACCGTCGTCGCGCCGACGGGGGAACGGGAGAGGGCGGTACCGGCTCACGCCGGT
>NZ_JBEXWB010000099.1:0-18136 GCF_040629645.1 Streptomyces sp. NPDC005899
CTGGCCCTCGCCGCCGGCGTGGCCGTGGCGGTGGCACGGGCGCGGCCCGCGGTCAGCCCCACCGTGCCCCTCACCGAGGAGGCGGCCCCAGATCTCTACCGACTCGTCCGGGACCTGGCCGACCGGCTCGACGTGCCGGCACCCTCGGCCGTAGCGCTGACGCCGGACTGCGACAGCTGGCTGGAGGACCGCACGCACCCGGCGCCCGGCCGCGCGCGCGGATGCTCGCCGAGGGGCTGGGCGCCGAGCGGCGCAGCCGCCGTGTGCGCCCGGCACCCGTGCTGGTCATCGGCTCCCCGTTCCTGTGGTGGATGCGGGTCGCCGAGCTGCGCGCGGTGCTCGCCCCGGTCGTCGCGGGCACCGGCCCCGCCGCCCACCCCGACATAGCCGCCGCCCGGCGGTTCGTGCGCGGCCTGGACGCCGCCGTCGCGGACGCCTCCACCCCGGGTGGTTCGGTGTTGCGCCGGATCCCCGCGGCTTTCGTGGGGCGGATCGCCCGGTTGCTGCTGCGTGGCTGCCGCGAGCACGCGGCCGAGATGGAACGCTGCGTCGCCGCCGCCGCCTCCGGCCGTGCACAGGATGTGGACTACGCGCTGCGGATCGTGGCCCAGGAGCAGGTCGGCCTCGCCTACGCGGGCTGGGACCGCCTGCTGACCAGGGTGGCGCTCCCTGCCTGGCGGATGGGCCGCTGGCCGTCCCGGCTCGACGCCGGAGTCGTCTCGGCGCTCACCGAACTCTCCCGGCGGGACCGGCTGGCCGAGGGGTTCGCCTCGCGGCTGGGGGAGCGGCCGGCCTGCGATCTCATCGAGGAGCCGGGCGCCGCCGACGAGGCGGCCTCACTGCTGGCGGCACGGCTCTTCCACGGCGGGCCGGCGCTCGCCGGGCCCGGCTGGTCCCCGGTCGACTGGCCGCAGTATCCGGAGGAGGTCGTCGACCGGAAGTGGCGTACGGAGGCTGCCCGCCTCCATCGTGTGCTGGACACCATGGGGGTGGCGGCGAGCGTCTCCGTGGGAGCGGCGGCCGGCGTGCCGGCGGTCGGCGGCTCCGCCGTGCCCACACTGGGCCGTGTCATCGACCACCTGACGGCGCCCGGTGCGAGCAGTGAGGAGCTTGCGGCCGCGATCGGCGCCGCCATGGCCCGCGACGAGGCGGACGCGGCCTTCCGGCCGCCCACCGGTTCCCCTGACGGCCGGGCCGCCGACACCCGGCCGGGCAGCGTCCCCCCCGGCAGCACGGCGCCGGACGGTGGCCGGGCGGAAAGCCCCCGGGGCGGCGGCACCCCGCCCCCCAGCACACTGCCGGACAGCACTCGGGCCGGTAGCGCACAGCCAGGCAGCACCCGCGCCGAAAACACACAGCAGGGCACCGCACAGCCAGGCACCTCACAACCTGGCACCACGCAGCCCGACGGCCGCGCGGCTGCTCCCGCCCCGGATCCGCTGGACGCCTGGGGCTCCGCCCCGCTCCCCGTCTTCCCGCTCCAGCCGCCCCGTACGGGCACCGAGCTGCTCGCCGACCACGTCGTGGCGATGGTCTGCTGCGCCGCCGTCGACACGGCGGGCGCGGCGCCGGGGCTGGACTGGCTGGACGGCCCGACCCTGCTGGTGGACGGTGGCCGCCGGTCGGATCCGGGCGGCCACGTCCTCTCCCTCGTGGAGGACGGGGACGCGGAGCCGCTGCGGGGCTGGCTCACTTCGCTGGGTGTCCGCGCGGACAAACCCGTACGACTGGTCTGAACGATCGGCCGTCCACTCGGATGGCGAGATATGCGGGAAACAGCACCAATAATGCGGAAGAAACGGTTCCGTGCGCGTCGATTCGCGACGAACGGTGACGGAACGCACGCGTTATGTGATGTGCTGGTGGCCGACGCCGACATCCGGCGCGCAGGGAAGTCCGGGGGACGAGGGAGGGCGGCCGTATGGGGGCGGAGCAGATCCGGCGATGGGAATCGGGTGCCCTCGCGCATGCCGTGAGCGATCCGTTCGGGCAGGGTCCGCTGCCCTGGCTGCGCGGTAGCGAGAACTACTTCGACGACACGGGCCAGGTCGTCCCCTGGTACGCCGACCCCGACCTCGGCCGCGGTGGGGCCGGCGGCGGCACCCGTACGGCCGACGACGTCCGCCGGCAGATCAAGGGCTTCGTGTCACCCGGCGCCGCGGCGCCGGGTGAGGCGATCGACTTCCACATCACCGTGGACCCGCCGCAGCAGTTCTCCGTCGACGTCTACCGCATCGGCCACTACGCGGGCGACGGCGCCGCCAAGATCACCACCAGTCCCCGGCTCTCCGGCATCGTCCAGCCCCCGCCGCTCGCCGCCGAGCGCACGGTCTCGTGCCACCACTGGTGGCTCTCCTGGCGTCTGCAGATCCCCAGCTACTGGTCGGTCGGCGCGTACGTCGCCGTCCTCACCACCGCCGACGGATACCGCTCGCACATCCCCTTCACCGTCCGCGACGACCATCCGGCGGACCTGCTGCTCCTGCTCCCCGACATCACGTGGCAGGCCTACAACCTCTACCCGGAGGACGGCCGCACCGGCGCGAGCCTCTACCACGCCTGGGACGAGCGGGGACGGCTGCTGGGCGAGGAGGACGCCGCCGTCACGATCTCCTTCGACCGCCCCTACGCGGGCGCGGGCCTGCCCCTGCACGTCGGCCACGCCTACGACTTCATCCGCTGGGCCGAGCGCTACGGCTACGACCTGGCCTACGCCGACGCCCGGGACCTGCACGCCGGTCGGGTCGACCCGACCCGCTACCGCGGCCTCGTCTTCCCCGGCCACGACGAGTACTGGTCGGTGCCGATGCGCCGTACCGCCGAGCTCGCCCGCGACACCGGCACGTCCCTCGTCTTCCTGTCGGCGAACACCATGTACTGGCAGGTCGGGCTCTCCCCGTCGCCGTCGGGCGTTCCCGACCGCCTCCTCACCTGCCGCAAGCGCCGCGGCCCGGGGAAACCCGCGCTGTGGCGGGAGGTCGACCGCGCCGAGCAGCAGCTTCTCGGCATCCAGTACGCCGGCCGGGTCCCCGAGCCCCACCCGCTGGTCGTGCGGAACGCGGGGCACTGGCTATGGGAGGCCACCGGCGCCGGTGAGGGCGACGAGATCGACGGACTCGTCGCCGGGGAGGCCGACCGCTACTTCCCCCGCACGTCCCTGCCCGAGCACGAGAACCGCCTCCTGCTCGCCCACTCGCCCTACCGGGACGGTGACGGGGCCACCCGCCACCAGGAGACCTCGCTGTACCGGGCTCCGTCGGGTGCGCTGGTCTTCGCCTCGGGCACGTTCGCCTGGTCCCCGGCGCTGGACCGCCCCGGCCATGTGGACCCCCGCGTGCAACGGGCCACGGCCAACCTGCTCGACCGGATCTGCAAGCGCGACTGAGCGAGGGCGGCGGCCGAGCCGACCCCCGGCGGCGGGCACCGGTCGCATGCGGGACAATCGGAGCGACTCCTGGATCAACCTACGCGGAGGCAGCGTGTCCGGTTTCGTAGAAAAGCCCGAGCCCGTGCAGGTGCCGGGGCTCACCCACCTGCACACCGGCAAGGTGCGTGACCTGTACCGGAACGAGGCGGGTGACCTCGTCATGGTCGCCAGCGACCGTATCTCCGCGTACGACTGGGTCCTGCCCACCGAGATCCCGGACAAGGGCAGGGTGCTCACCCAGCTGTCGCTGTGGTGGTTCGACCAGCTCGCGGACATCGTCCCGAACCACGTCCTGTCCACGGAGCTCCCCGCCGGGGCCCCCGCCGACTGGGCCGGCCGGACACTGATCTGCCGGTCGCTGCGCATGGTCCCCGTCGAGTGCGTGGCGCGCGGATACCTCACCGGCTCCGGCCTGACCGAGTACGAGGAGAGCCGCACGGTCTGCGGCCTCGGCCTGCCCGAGGGCCTGGTGGACGGATCCGAACTGCCGGGACCGATCTTCACGCCCGCCACCAAGGCGGCCGTCGGCGACCACGACGAGAACGTGTCGTACGAGGAGGTGGCCCACCAGGTCGGCCCCGAGACGGCGGCGGCCCTGCGCCAGACCACGCTCGCCGTCTACGGCCGGGCCCGTGACATCGCCCGCGAGCGCGGCATCATCCTCGCCGACACGAAGTTCGAGTTCGGCTTCGCGCCCACCGAGGACGGCGGTGAGGAGCTGATCATCGCCGACGAGGTGCTGACCCCGGACTCCTCGCGCTTCTGGCCCGCGGACACCTGGGAGCCCGGCAGGGCCCAGCCCTCGTACGACAAGCAGTTCGTGCGGGACTGGCTGACGTCGGCGGCCTCGGGCTGGGACCGGCACGGCGAGCAGCCGCCGCCCGCGCTGCCGCAGGAGATCGTGGACGCGACCCGGGCCAAGTACCTGGACGCCTACGCCCACCTCACCGGCATCAGCTGGTCGGCCGCGCCACTGAGGTGACGGCAGAAGGCCCCGGTCACGAGGACCGGGGCCTTCTGTACGGAGCGAACGACGAGGTTCGAACTCGCGACCTCAACCTTGGCAAGGTTGCGCTCTACCAGCTGAGCTACGTTCGCATGCGCCGTGGCGCGGTGCCTACTATACCCAACCCCGCTCCCGTGCGAGACGCACCGCCGCATGACGGTTCTCGACCCCCAGTTTGGAGACGGCCGACGACAGGTAGTTGCGGACGGTGCCCTGGGAGAGCGAGGCCCGTTCCGCGATCTCCGCGACGGGTGCCCCGTCCGCGGCCAGTTCCAGCACCTCGGCCTCCCGGGAGGTCAGCGGCGAGTCGCCGGCGGAGATCGCGTCGGCGGCCAACTCCGGGTCCACGTAGCGGTTGCCCGCGTGCACCGTCCGGATGATCTCGGCCAGTCTGCGGGCGCTGACCGTCTTCGGCACGAACGCCCGGACGCCTGCGGCGAGCGCCCGCTTCAGGTGCCCCGGCCTGCCGTGGCTCGTCACGATCATGGCCCGGCAGCCGGGCAGTTCGGCGCGCAGCGATGTGGCGACCTTCACACCGTCCGCCCCCGGCATCTCCAGGTCCAGGACCGCCACGTCGGGGCGGTGGGCCCGGGCCATCGCGAGCGCCTCCGGGCCGGTCGCGGCCTCGGCGACGAGCACGATGTCGTCCTCCAGGGCGAGGAGTGCGGCCAGCGCTCCGCGGATCAGGTGCTCGTCGTCGGCCAGCAGGACGCGGACGGGCCGTGGCGGGGTGGTCATCGTTCCTCCAGCAGGGGCACGGCGGGGGCCGGGGCGTTCGCGGGTGAGGGCAGGGGGACGGTGGCCGTCAGCCGGAACAGGCCGTCACCCGCGGGCCCCGCCTCCAGCCGGCCGTCCAGTGCGGACAGCCGTTCGCGGAGCCCGGGCAGACCGGACCCCCCGACGGGTGCGGCCGCCGTGTCCGGCGGCGCCCCGTCGTTCTCCACGACCAGCCGTACGGTGTCCTCCGCCGCACGGAGCCGGATGGTGCACCGCCGCGGGTCGCCGTGCCGCAGCACGTTGGTGGCGGCCTCCCGCACGACCCAGCCGAGCGCCGACTGCACGGACGCGGGGAGCCGCCCGGTGCCGTGCGGGTCGCCGCCCTCGACCGCGCAGCTGATCCCGGCGGCCCGCAGCACGCCCTGGGCGCCCGCCAGTTCCGTACGGAGGTCGGCCTCGCGGTAGCCGCGTACGACGTCGCGGACCTCCTGCTGGGAGACGCGGGCGATGCGCTGGACCTCGACCATCTGGTCGACGGCGGCCGGCTTGCCGCGCTGGGCCAGCTCCACCGCCAATTCGCTCTTGAGCGCGATCACCGCGAGATTCCGGCCCAGGACGTCGTGCATGTCCCGGCCGAACCGCAGCCGCTCCTCGGCGACCGCCAGCCGGGTCTCCACGTCCTTGGCCTCACGCAGCTTCAGCATCACCCCGAGGGTCCAGGCGGACAGCCGCACGGTGACGGAGAGGAGGGCGCCGCTGAAACCGACCCCGAGGAAGGTCAGGAGCACGAACGAACTGCTGCCCCCGGCCAGCCAGGTGCCGCCGCCCACGCAGGCCGCCACGAGGGTCAGGCACACACTGACCGCCCACAGGGGGACGATCAGGACGAACGGCGTGACGAACGGCCAGACCACGGCGCCCAGGGCCAGCCGCAGTTCGGGGAACTCCTCGGTGCCGGCGTACCCGCCGAGTGCCACGAGGCCCGCCACGTTCGCGAGCAGCAGACCGGCCGAGAGGGCGACCAGCCGCCGGTCGACGGGCTGCCGGCCGAGGTAGCGGTCGAGGGCCCGGGCGATCAGTGGCACCGAGCAGAGACCCTGCCCGACGGCGGTCAGGACCGTCGCGGCGATGAGCGCGGCCGGCGCGCCGGAGTGCCGGACCGGGCGGGTGACGGACAGGAGCGCCTGGCACAGGACCATCCCCCAGACCAGGGAGTGCAGGGAGCCGCGCGTGTACAGATCGATCTTGGCGAAGCCGTCGCGCCGCTGCCATCCGCGCACCTGCGTCCGTATCCACACGGTTCTGCACTTCCCCCCTGCGCCCGCGGGACTCAGCGCCGCGGATCCCACCGGAACCACCGCTGCACAGCAAACACCGCGAGGACCGTCCAGGCCAGCGCGGTCAGCGCCGCCCCGAGCACGTCCCCGGCGGGGACGCCTCCCAGCCAGCCGGCCCGCACCAGTGTCATCACCCCGGTGAGCGGCAGCAGTTCGCACAGCGACGCCGCGAGGCCGGGGAGGATGTCCAGCGGTACGAACAGTCCCGAGCCCAGCAGTGAGATCAGGAAGAGCGGCAGGGTGGTCAGCTGGGCGGTCTGCACCGTGCGGGTCAGGGCGGAGGTGGCCGCGGCCAGTGCCGTCATCAGCACGGTGCCCAGGAGCAGGCCCAGGACCAGCAGGTCGGCCCGGCGCGGCGCCGTCAGGCCGAACGCGAGTGTCCCGCCGGCGACGATCAGCGCGCACTGCAGGAGTGCCAGCAGCCCCGCCGGAAGCGCCGTGGCGGTGAGGATCTCGCGGTCGGGGACCTCCCCGGTGCGCAGCCGCTTCAGGACGAGTTCCTCCCGGCGGGCCACATAGGCGGCGACCAGGTTCATGTAGACGACCTGGAGCAGGACGATCCCGATGCCACCGCTCAGGGACGCCCCGGCCGCGGTCAGCCCTGACCCGCCGAGGCCGACCTCCTCCAGGGTGGTCCGCATCACGAAGATCAGCAGCACCGGCATCAGGAGGGCGAGGAAGACCGCCGTCCTGTTCCGTACGAAGAGTGTCAGCTCCGCCCGGCCGAGTGCGCCCAGCCGTCCGGTGACCGTGGTGCCCGTCATGCCGCCGTCCTTTCCGTCTCCCTGTGCGCCTTCGCGATGTCGAGGAACGCCTCCTCCAGCGAGGCGGAACGGGCGTCGAGCCCGTGCAGCTCCACGCCCGACTCGCTTGCCCAGCGGAGGAGTTCGTGCAGCGACTCCTGGAGCGCGTGGGTGCGGATGTCGATGCGCGGGCCGTCGGCGGCCGCCCGCAGCGACAGCGGGAGCCGCGCCGCGGGCACTCCCTCCGGGAGCTCGAACCGGATGCGCGCGGGGCGCTCGGCCGTCACGTCACGGATCGTGCCCGAGGTGACGATCTGCCCCTGGTGCATGATCGCCAGGCGGTCGGCGAGCGCCTCGGCCTCTTCCAGGTGGTGTGTGGTCAGCAGGACCGTGGTGCCGCTCTCGCGGAGTTCCCGCACCAGCCGCCAGGTGTCACGCCGCCCTTCCGCGTCGAGCCCCGTCGTCGGCTCGTCGAGGAAGAGGACCTCCGGTCGCCCCAGCAGGGCCAGCGCCAGATCGAGGCGGCGGCGCTCCCCGCCGGAGAGCTGTTCGACCCGGACCCTGCCGCGCCGCGTCAGGCCCACCAGCTCCAGCGCTTCGCCGCAGGGCCTCGCCCCGGTGGTGCAGCCCGCCCACATCCGGACGGTCTCGGTGACGGTGAGGTCCGAGGGGAAGCCCCCCTCCTGGAGCATCACCCCGACACGGGGCCGGACCGCGGCGCGCTCCCGGTACGGGTCGCGGCCCAGGACACGGACGCTTCCCCGGTCCGGGGCCGCGAGCCCCTCCAGCAGTTCGACGGTGGAGGTCTTGCCCGCACCGTTGGTCCCGAGCAGGGCGAAGAGCTCGCCGCGTGCCACGGAGAAGGAGATCCCGGTCACAGCCTCGAAGCCGCCCGCATAACGGCGGTGGACGCCGTCGGCTTCGATGGCCGCGCCGGCGGGGGTGTCGTCGTCGCTGGTCATGCCACCAGCGTTCCGCGGGTTCACGGCCGGGGGCAGTGCGCCCTGTCACTACCGCTCATGACATACGTCATGGGCCGCGGCGAGAACGGCAAAGGCCCCGGTCGATTTCGACCGGGGCCTTTGCGAAACAAGAGCGGACGACCAGGTTCGAACTGGCGACCTCAACCTTGGCAAGGTTGCGCTCTACCAACTGAGCTACGTCCGCATTGCTGCCACTCGGCTTTCACCGGTGGAGCGGGCATCACTCTACCTGATCCACGAAGTGATCCGGTAAGGCGATGCAGAGCGGGTGACAGGAATTGCACACTGCGCCTTCCCCCTGGAAGGGGGATGTTCTACTACTGAACTACACCCGCACGCTGCTTCGGGCCCGGCTTTTCGGCCTTGCCCTTCGGCGTGCTCCAGACTCTAGCCGACCTGCGGGGGTGTTGTGCAAGTCGGCTCTCCGGGGCGTCCGCCCGGCCCCGCCGGAGGTGCCGGCGGAACGGCGCATACCGGGCACATCCGTTCAACTGGCGGCGTGGAACGCCTCGTAGACCTTCTTCGGGATCCGGCCGCGGGCCGGTACCTCCATCCGGTGCGAGCGGGCCCAGGCGCGCACGGCCGCGGGGTCGGGGGCGACCGGCGTGTGGTGGTACGTCACCGGAGGTCTGTCGTGCCTGCCCGCGGGGGCCTGTCTGCGGCCGGCCGCGACGTACGGCGCGAGGGCCTTGCGCAGTTTCTTTGCATTGGCGGGATTCAGGTCGATCTCGTACGACTTCCCGTCCAGGGCGAAGGTGACCGTTTCCGCCGCTTCTCCCCCGTCGATGTCGTCGGAGAGCGAAACCACTACACGCTGAGCCACGGATATCGGTCCTTTCCTACGGCGCGGTCGCGTCCGGGGTCGCGACCGGCCTTCCGGCCGCTGAGGAGGCGGATCGACCGGCGCCGACCGTTCGCAGGGCAATCCATGCTTTCCCCGGTAATCATTTGTACAGCGGTGGGAGCCGCATCGTGAAGCCCGGGCAATTACGCCCGCGTGTCCGGGTGCAATCGGGATGAGATTTTTTGGAAGGCTTTTCCTCTGCGGTGCCGCCGCCGAAATCGTGACGTGATCGGGGCCGCCCGATATCTACCCGCGTAGAATTTCCGGCCAGGTACGCTGAGAGGACCCGCGGGGATCTGGGGAACCCCTCGGAGACACAGCCGCACCACACCACCGGGAGTGCCAGTGGCACGCGTCGTAGTCGACGTCATGCTCAAGCCCGAGATCCTCGACCCGCAGGGACAGGCTGTGCAGCGCGCGCTGCCCCGTCTCGGCTTCGAGGGAATCGCGGACGTACGTCAGGGAAAGCGTTTCGAGCTCGAGGTCGAGGGGCCGGTCGACGCTGCCGCCCTCGCCCGCATCGACGAGTTGGCGGAGACCTTCCTCGCCAACACCGTCATCGAGGACTTCACCGTGAGGGTCGAGACGGACGAGAAGTCCGAGGAGTCGAAGTGACCGCTCGCATCGGCGTCGTCACCTTTCCCGGCACGCTCGACGACCGGGACGCCCTGAGGGCGGTCCGGCTCGCCGGGGCCGAGCCCGTATCGCTCTGGCACCGCGACAAGGACCTGCACCAGGTCGACGCGGTGGTCCTCGCCGGGGGCTTCTCCTACGGCGACTACCTGCGCGCCGGAGCCATCTCGCGGTTCTCGCCGGTGATGGAGACGCTCATCGCGCAGGCGAAGGACGGGATGCCGGTCCTCGGGATCTGCAACGGCTTCCAGATCCTGACCGAGGCGCACCTGCTGCCCGGCGCGATGCTGCGCAACAACCACCTCCACTTCATCTGCCGCGACCAGAAGCTGCGGGTGGAGAACGCGGAGACCTCGTGGACCTCGGACTACTCCGCGGGCCAGGAGATCTCCGTCCCCCTGAAGAACGTGGACGGCCGCTACACCGCCGACGAGCGCACGCTCGACGAGCTCGAGGCCGAGGGGCGCGTCGCGTTCCGCTACCTCGACGGCAACCCGAACGGCTCGCTCCGTGACATCGCCGGCATCACCAACGCCGCGGGCAACGTCGTCGGCCTGATGCCGCACCCGGAGCACGCCGTGGAGCCGCTCGTCGGCACCGGCGGCACCGACGGCCTCGGTTTCTTCACCTCGATCATCAAGAAGCTGGTCAACGCATGAGCCTGGACACGGTCGAGCACGCGGCCGAAACCCCGGACACCGAGCAGCCCTGGAAGGAGCTCGGCCTCAAGGAGGACGAGTACGCCCGGATCCGCGAGATCCTGGGCCGCCGCCCCACCGGCGCCGAGCTCGCCATGTACTCGGTGATGTGGTCCGAGCACTGCTCGTACAAGAGCAGCAAGGTGCACCTCAAGCAGTTCGGCGACAAGGTCCCCGCCAACGACGCGATGCTCGTCGGCATCGGCGAGAACGCGGGCGTGGTGGACGTCGGCCAGGGCTACGCGGTCACCTTCAAGGTCGAGTCGCACAACCACCCGTCGTACATCGAGCCCTACCAGGGCGCGGCCACCGGCGTCGGCGGCATCGTGCGCGACATCCTCGCCATGGGCGCCCGCCCGGTCGCGGTCGTCGACCCGCTGCGCTTCGGTGCGGCGGACCACCCCGACACCCGGCGCGTGCTGCCCGGAGTCGTCGCGGGCATCGGCGGTTACGGCAACTGCCTGGGTCTGCCGAACATCGGCGGCGAGGTCGTCTTCGACGCCTGCTACCAGGGCAATCCCCTCGTCAACGCCGGCTGCATCGGCGTGATGAGGCACGAGGACATCCACCTCGCCAAGGCGTCCGGCCCGGGCAACAAGGTCATCCTGTACGGCGCCCGTACCGGTGGTGACGGCATCGGCGGAGTCTCCGTGCTGGCGTCCGAGACCTTCGAGTCGACCGGCCCGGCCAAGCGCCCCGCCGTCCAGGTCGGCGACCCGTTCCAGGAGAAGCTCCTCATCGAGTGCACCCTGGAGATCTTCAAGGAGAAGCTCGTCGCGGGCATCCAGGACCTCGGCGGTGCCGGGCTCTCCTGCGCCACGAGCGAGCTGGCCTCCGCCGGCTCCGGCGGGATGCGCGTCGAGCTGGACACGGTGCCGCTGCGCGACTCCTCCCTCTCGCCCGAGGAGATCCTCATGAGCGAGTCGCAGGAGCGCATGTGCGCGATCGTCGAGCCGGACAAGGTCGACCGCTTCCTGGAGATCTGCGAGAAGTGGGACGTCATCGCCACCGTCATCGGTGAGGTGACCGAGGGCTCGCAGCTGGAGATCTTCTGGCACGGCGAGCAGATCGTCGACGTGCCGCCGCGGTCCGTCGCCCACGAGGGCCCGACGTACCACCGCCCGTTCGCCCGCCCCTCCTGGCAGGACGCGCTGCAGGCGGACGACGCCGGGAAGCTGGCCCGCCCGGCGGACGGCGCCGAGCTGCGCGAGCAGGTGCTCAAGCTGGTCGCCTCCCCGAACCAGGCCTCGAAGTCCTGGATCACCGACCAGTACGACCGCTTCGTGCAGGGCAACACCGTGCTGGCGATGCCCGAGGACGCGGGCATGGTCCGGATCGACGAGGAGTCGAATCTGGGCGTGGCCATGGCGACCGACGGCAACGGCCGGTACGCGAAGCTCGACCCGTACACGGGGGCGCAGCTGGCGCTCGCCGAGTCCTACCGCAACGTCGCCGCCTCCGGTGCCAAGCCGCTCGCCATCTCGGACTGCCTGAACTTCGGTTCGCCCGAGGACCCGGACGTCATGTGGCAGTTCGCCGAGGCCACCCGCGGCCTCGCGGACGGCTGCCTGGAGCTGGGCACCCCGGTCACCGGCGGCAACGTCTCGCTGTACAACCAGACCGGGGAGACGGCGATCCACCCGACGCCGGTCGTCGCCGTCCTCGGCGTGATCGACGACGTCACCCGCCGTACGCCGGTCGCCTTCGCGGAAGAGGGCCAGCTCCTCTACCTGCTGGGTGACACGGGGGAGGAGTTCGGCGGCTCCGCGTGGTCCGAGGTGATCCACCAGCACCTCGGCGGGATGCCGCCCAAGGTCGACCTGGGCCGCGAGAAGCTGCTCGGCGAGATCCTGATCTCGGCCTCGCGCGACGGCATGATCGACGCGGCGCACGACCTGTCCGACGGCGGCCTGGTCCAGGCGGTCACCGAGTCCTGCCTGCGGGGCGGGAAGGGTGCCCGGCTGGTCGTGCCGGACGGTCTCGACGCGTTCACCTTCCTCTTCTCGGAGTCGGCGGGACGCGCGGTCGTCTCGGTGCCCCGCAGCGAGGAGCTCCGCTTCAACGACATGTGCGGGGCGCGGGGTCTGCCCGTGACCCGGATCGGTGTCGTGGACGGCGAGGAGATCGAGGTCCAGGGTGAGTTCAGCATTCCGCTGAGCGAGCTGCGCACGGCGCACGAGGGGACCCTGAAGGGTCTGTTCGCCTAGGTTCCGCCTGCGCCGAAGCCCCCGTCCGGGTCGACCGGGCGGGGGCTTCGGCGTGCGGCACGCCCCTGTTGAACGATGTTACGTAATTACGTAAGGTGGTGGGCATGGAGCTCGAAGAGCGTGTGGCCGAGCTGGAGCGCCGGATCGCGGCTCTGGAGTCGGCCGCCGAGCCAGGGGCACCCGAGCTGGGCGACGGTGACTTCTGGGCACTGGACGGGCTGAAGGACCAGCTCGGCAGGGTCGGAGAGGCCGCCGCCGACGGCGGGGTGCTTTTCACAGGCGCGGTGCGGCTGCCGCCCGGTGAGCGGTACGAGTGGCAGTACGGGGCGCTCACCGCGGGTCTGCTGGGTTCGGGCGAGGACCGTCCGGACTGGTCCGAGGCCGCTGAGCCGCTGGCCGCGCTCGGCCACCCGGTCCGTCTGCGCCTGCTCCACGAGATCCTCGGCGGCCGCCGTACGGCCGCCGAACTGGCCGGCCTGGACGAGACGGGGACGACCGGCCAGATCTACCACCACCTGCGTCTGCTCACGGCCGCGGGCTGGCTCCGGACGGTGGGGCGCGGGCGCTACGAGGTGCCAGGTGCCCGGGTCGTGCCGCTGCTGGTGGTGCTCACGGCCGCCCGGCCCTGAGACCCGTGCGCCGGGGCCGGACGCGTACGCCGAGGCCGGACGCGTAGGCCGCGACCGGCTCCGTACGCCGAGACCGAGGGGGACACCATGTCCGTACGCAAAGCCGCGATGATCTTGTACCGCTGCTGCTGGATGAGCTTCGTCGCCCTGGTGGCGGTCAGCCTCCTGGCCGAGCCGCCGGTGCCGTACGGGGTGACCTTCGTCCCCGCGGCGGCCGCGGTCGCCATCGGTCTCCTGGTGAACCGGCGCGGCCGTACGGGACTCGGGACCGCCGGACCCCCCGTCGAGACGGGGCCCCCGGTGACCGGCCGCTGGATCGCTCTCAACAGCCCGGCCGACAAGGTCCCCAGCCACGGCACCCACGGCTACGGGCAGACCTACGCGATCGACATCGTCGCCGAGCCGGAGGAGGGCGGCCGCCCGCCGTTCCGGTGGCTGTGGCCGGTCGCCCGCCCGAACCGCGACTTCCCGGGCTTCGGGGCCCCGGTCGTCGCGGTGGCGGACGCCACCGTCGTGCACGCGAGCGACGGCCGGCGCGACCACCTCAGCCGGACCTCCGGCCCGGCGCTGGCCTACCTGATGCTGGCGGAGGCCTCCGTGCGTGACATGGCCGGTGCCCGCAGCATCGTCGGCAACCACCTCGTGCTCGACCTCGGCGACGGTACGTACGCCGCGTACGCGCACCTGAGGCGCGGCTCCCTCCGGGTGCGGGCGGGAGACACCGTCCGGGAGGGGCAGGTGCTCGCCCGCTGCGGGAACTCCGGCAACTCCACCGAGCCGCACCTGCACTTCCAGCTGATGGACCACCCGGACTTCGACGTGGCCCGGGGCGTCCCCTTCACCTGGCGGGGCATCGGCGTGCCGGCCGGTGGCGAGGTGTTCACGGCCGACGAGCCCGTCGCCACCGGCTGACGGCCGGGAACGCGCCGTCCTGCCGGAGGGCGGCGGACCGCGGACCGCGGACGGCGGACCGCGACGGGTGGACGGCGGACCGCGGACGGCCGACGGAACAGCGGGCGGGCGCGCGAACCGGCGCGCCGGCCCGCTGTCGCAGGCGGCGGTTACGCTCGCCCCCATGCCACCCGCCAAGAAGCGCCCCCGCACCTACGACGCCACCCGGACCCGGGCCGCGGTCCTGGCCCAGTTCGACCATGTGCGGGGTGCCGTCCGCACGTTGACGCGGGAGCAGCTTGCCCTGCCCGCGCTGGGGGAGTGGACCGTGCGGGACCTCGCGGCGCACATGACCATGGCGCTGGAGCGTGCCGGCCGGGCCATGGAGCTGCCGGAGCCGGCCGGACCCAAGCCGGAACTCGCCCTGCTGGACTGGCCCTTCTCCACCGCCGGCGAGGCCGCGGGGATCGCCGACCACACCCGGGAGCTGGCGGCGGCCCGGCCGGATCTGGACGCGCTGTACGAGGAGACGGCGGCCCGGTTCGAGGCGCTGGTGCCCGCCGACGCCGGGGCCCGGCTGGTGGCGACCCGGGCGGGGACGATGCGGTCGGCCGATTTCCTGGTCACCCGCACCGTCGAACTCGTCGTCCACACCGACGACCTGAACCGGGCGGCCGGCCTGGACATCCCGTACGACCGCCAGGCGCTCGCCGCCTGCACCCGGCTGCTGGCCGACGCGCTCGCCGACAAGGCGCCCGGGGGCTCCGTCGAGGTGCGTGTCCCGCCCTTCGCCGTCGTCCAGTGCATCGGTGGCCCCAGACACACCCGGGGCACGCCGCCCAACGTCGTGGAGACGGATCCGCTCACCTGGATCCGCCTGGCCACCGGCCGTACGCGATGGGCGCAGGCGATCGAGGAGGCGCGGGTCAGCGCCAGTGGCGAGCGGGCCGACCTCGGCCCGCTGCTTCCGCTGATGGGCTGAGGGGGGAACCGGATCGACTGCTCGGTCCGTCCCAGGGCCATGCGCACACACCGCACGGCCGCCAGCGTCCTTGCCGTCCTCGGCACCCTCACCCTCGCCGCCTGCGGCACGGAGCCGGGCTCCGGAGCGGCGTCGGGGGGCTCCGGGGAACCGGGGGACGGCAGTGGCACCGTCCGGACGGAGCCGGCGGTGACCGGTGTCCACTGGACGGTGTCCTCCCTGACCGTCGGTGGGAGGAGGACCACCGCGCCCGCCGGCGCCCACGTCGAGATCGACGACGAGGGGAAGGCCGAAGGCAGTCTGGGCTGCAACCGTTTCACCGCGGAGGCCGCCGTGCACGGTGGCACGATCACCGTCGGTCCGGTCACGACGACCGACATGGGGTGCGAGAAGGACGTCCAGCGGTTCGAGAAGGACATGGGCCGCGTCCTCAGCGGTGAGCTCGCGGCCGCCGCGGCGGGCCGCGGCGACCGGAGGACGCTGACCCTGACGTCCGCACGGGGCGACTCCGTGGCGCTCACCGCCGAGCCTCCCGCCCCGCTGACCGGCACCGCGTGGAAGGTGACCGGTCTGGTCGCGGACGGTGTCGCCACCTCCCTGCCGCAGGGAGCGAAGGACGAGGCGCACCTCGCCTTCGGCAAGGACGGCTCGGTGCAAGGGAGCCTCGGGTGCAACTCCTTCCACGGCGAGGCGGCGGTCTCCGGCTCCACGCTGACCTTCGGCACCTTCGCCTCCACCAGGAAGATGTGCCCGGGCCCCGCGATGGAGCTGGAGCGCGCGCTCTCCGCCGTACTGGAGGGGAAGACGTCGTACGAGATCGACCACCGCTCGCTGCGGATCGAGGCGGCGAGCGGCAAGGGGCTCGTGGCGTCCGCCCCGGCGGCCGGGGACTGACCGGCCGGGGCTCGCCTCGGCCGACGGCGGGCGGGGTGCGTCAGGAAACGGCCGGATAGGGCAGGAGGCCGGAGTTCGTCCTCTCCCACGACGCGCGCAGTTCGGCCAGCCGCTTCGGTTCGGCCGCCGCCCGGTCGGCCTGTTCGCGCTGGTCGTCGGCCAGGTTGAACAGCTGGTCGGCCCCGTTCCTCCCCCGGTAGTACTTCCAGTCACCGCGCCGCAGCGCACGCTCACCGCGCACCCGCCAGAAGAGGTCACGTTCCTTCGGCGCCTCGTCCCGCAGCAGGTAGCCGGCGAGGCTGACGCCGTCCAGCGGGTGGGCCGGGTCCG
This sequence comes from Streptomyces sp. NPDC005899, assembly GCF_040629645.1. Classification (NCBI taxonomy): domain Bacteria; kingdom Bacillati; phylum Actinomycetota; class Actinomycetes; order Kitasatosporales; family Streptomycetaceae; genus Streptomyces; species Streptomyces sp. NPDC005899. Next base: position 16,322 of record NZ_JBEXWB010000099.1, read on the forward strand.
GCCGCGCGCCGCCCAGCTCCAGCAGGGTCGCCGTCCAGTCGGGCGAGAAGACGGGGAGGTCGCTGACCTGGTGGCCGTCGACGCGCGCGGGCCAGCGCAGCACCGACGGGACACGGATGCCGCCCTCCTGGAGGGAGCTCTTGTTGCCGGACAGCGGCCAGTTGTAGGAGAACCGCTCCCCGCCGTTGTCGCTGGCGAAGACGACCAGGGTGTCCTCCTCCTGTCCCGACCGCTTGAGCGCCTTCAGCACCTCGCCGACCGAGCGGTCCAGGTCCTCGACCATCTCCGTGTACTTCCTGACCGAGCCGCCGTCGGCGTGCCAGAGGGCGCGTCCGTCGCCGGCCTTGATCCGGCGGACGATCTCGGCGGACGCCTCGGTGTCACCGTCGGCGATCCACGGCCAGTGCGGGGTGGTGAAGTTGAGGTTGAGCAGCCACGGCTTGTCGTGTCCGCGCAGCACGAACTCGCTCGCGCGCTCCGTCAGGACACGGGTGTAGTAGCGCAGGTCCTTGTACGTGGCATCGCCCTCGTACAGGTCGTACTCCCCGTCCAGGCCGAGCTTGGAGTAGTACTCCAGGGCCCCGCCGAAGTTGCCGAAGAACTCGTCCCAGCCCGACTTGACCGGGCTGTGGTCCGGCAGGTACCCGCAGTGCCACTTGCCGATCAGGGCTGTCGAGTAGCCGACCCCGCGCAGCAGGGACGCCAGGGTCGGGTGTGTGGGGTCCAGCCCCACCGACCTGTCGGCGATGGGCTCGGCGAGCCCGCCCTCGGTGCGCCCCGGGTAGCGCCCGGTGTACAGGCTGAACCGGGTGGGGGAGCAGGTGGCGGACCCGGAGTATGCGTCCGTGAAGCGGACGCCCTGGCGTCCGAGCCTGTCCAGGTTCGGGGTGCGGATGTGTGGAGCCCCGTAGGAGGAAAGGTCCGCCCATCCGAGGTCGTCACCGAGTATGAACAGGATGTTGGGGCGGCGTGAGTGCCTGCCGCGGGCGGCACGGAAGGGCCGTTCCTTCGCCACCTCCTCGGACGCCGTCCCCGCCGCGGCGGCTGCCGGGGCCCCGACGGCGGCGGTCGCGGCGCCGGTGGCCACCGCGGTGGTGAAGGCACGTCGGCTCAGGGGCGAACCGGAGCGTGTGCTCCCGTTCGAATGTTGCGAGGGCATGGGGTCTCCTGGGCGGGCCTCGGCCGCCGGTCGGACGACCGGCGCGAGGGAGAGGGGCGCGAGGGATCCCGTCAGGACGAGGGGCGCGGACGGGCGCACCGGTCATGAGGGGAGGAAAGGAGAAGAAGGAGGAGCGGGAACCGTGAGCGCGCCCGACCCGGGGCGGATGCCCGGCGAAAGGGGTCAGGGCGCGACGGGTTCAGGCGCAGCGACAGATGGCGCTCGCGACACGTCCCAGATCGACGTGGCGGCGCTCCACCAGCGTGACCGAGTGATCGCCGAGGGGCTGCATGGAGGAGGAGCCTGCCAACGGTCCATGGGCCTGTCAACGTCGGTCTCGAAGTGCGGACGGTCGTCTCACCTCCGGTCGGGCCTCCGGCCTCCGGCTGCCAGCTGCCGACCGGCGGCATCGGAGTCCGGCAGTCGACCACCGCCCGCCGACTGCCGGTGCCCGCCCGCCGACTGCCGGTGTCCGCCCGCCGATCCCCTGCCCCGCCCCCCGACCGCTGACCGCCGATCACCCGCCGCCGCCACCCCCCGGCCGCCATCCCTCAGCCGCCGTCCCCCGGCCACCGGTCTCCGACCGCCGGGCCCCGCCCCGCCGACCGCCGGCGCGGCCGGCCCGGGGAGCCCGGTACGAGCCCGGGAAGGCATCC
>NZ_JBEXWB010000100.1:0-18034 GCF_040629645.1 Streptomyces sp. NPDC005899
CCGCCACCCGCCGCGCACGGTGAGGTGGCGGCAGGCGCCGTGGGGCCCGGGGTCTCAGGAACCCGTGGACCAGGTGTACAGGTGCTCCGGACGGCCCGTCTCGCCGTACCGCAGGGTCAGGCGTACGCGTCCGGTTCGTTCGAGCAGCTTCAGGTAGCGCTGTGCCGTCTGCCGGCTCATCCCGGCGCTCTGCGCGATCTCCTGGGCGGAGAGCGGCCCCTCGGCGGTACGGAGGGCCTGGCGGACCAGTTCGGCGGTCGTCGCCGAGTGGCCCTTGGGCAGGTCGGAGCCGGCCGTCGCCCACAGGGCGCCGAACATCCTGTCCACGTCCGGCTGCTCGGCCTCGCCGCCGGTCTCGAAGGTGTGGCGCAGTGCCGCGTATGCCTCCAGCTTGGTGCGCAGGCCCGCGTAGGCGAACGGCTTCACGAGGTACTGCAGCGCGCCGTGACGCATCGCCGCCTGCACGGTCGCGACATCGCGGGCCGCCGTCACCATGATCACGTCGCTGGGATGACCGCGTCCCCGCAGTTCCCTCACGACGGCCAGACCGTTGCCGTCCGGCAGGTAGTGGTCCAGCAGGATCAGGTCGACGTGCGCCTCGTCGACCCTGGCAAGGGCGCCGGCGGCGGAATGGGCCAGGGCGGTCACCCTGAAGCCCGGGACCTTGGACACGTAGGCGGCGTTGATCCGCGCGACCCGGACGTCGTCGTCCACGACCAGTACCTCGATCATGGCGCGTCTCCCCACGCGGGCGGTCGCACGGGTGCGGACGCTCCCGGTGGTGCTCCCGCGGGCCCGTTGTTCCGTACGCCGACGGACGGTCCGGCCGGTTCGCGCACCGGCGCTCCGTCCCGCCGCACCTCTCCTGCCGGTGCCGCGCGATGTCGCGCCTCTCCCGCCGGCGTTCCGTCGTCCGGAGGGCTTTCGCATGCCGTTCCGCCGTCACGTGGACCTGTGGATCCGCCGTCCGGGGCCGGTTCGTCGAGCGCGTCCGGAAGGATCACGGTGAACACCGCCCCGCTCCCGGGCGCGCCCGACACGGAGACGCCGCCGCCCTGCCGCTCCGCGAGCCGCCGCACCAGAGCGAGCCCGAGGCCACGTTTCCCGTGGGCGGGCAGTTCCTTGGTCGACCAGCCCTCGAGGAAGATCGCGTCGCGCCGGCCGGCGGGTACGCCGGGCCCACTGTCCTGCACACGGAGCACCACGGTACGGCCTTCGGCCCGCAGGCCGACGTCGATCCGGGCGTCCACCGTGCCCGCGGCGGCGTCCAGCGCGTTGTCGACCAGGTTGCCGACCACAGTGACGAGCCCTCGCGGGTCCACCAGGCCGTCCGGCAGCAGTGTTCCGGGCGTCATGCTCAGCGTCACACCGCGTTCGGCGGCCACCGCCGCCTTGCCGACGAGCAGCGCCGCGAGCAGGGGGTCGTGGACCTTCTCGGTGACCTGCTCCGCCGTCGCCCGGTGGACCCCCACCACTTCGGTGACGTACTCCATCGCGTCCTGGTGCATCTCCAGCTCCAGCAGGCCCAGGAGCGTGTGCAGCCGGTTGGCGTGCTCGTGGTCCTGGGCGCGGAGGGCGTCGATCAGGCCGCGGGTCGAGTCGAGCTCGCGTCCCAGGTACTCGAGCTCCGTGCGGTCGCGCAGGGTCGCCACGGCCCCGCCGTCGTCGGTCGGCATGCGGTTGGCCAGCAGCACGCGGCTCCCGCACACCGTGACGAGGTCGTCCCCGGTGACGCGGCCGGCCAGCACGTCGGCGGTCCTGCCGGGCGCCAGTGCCTCGTCGAGCGGCGTTCCGGCCGCGTCGGGGCCGAGTCCGAGCAGGCGCTGAGCCTCGTCGTTCAGCAGACGGATGCGCCCCTTGCGGTCGAGGGCGACGACTCCCTCACGGATGCTGTGGAGCATCGCCTCGCGTTCGGTCAGCAGCGCGGAGATGTCCGAGAAGGCCAGGTCATGGGTCCGGCGCTGGAGGCGGCGGGAGATCAGGTACGCGGCGAGCGCCCCCACGGCCAGCGCCCCGCCCGCATAGGCGAGCAGTCCGGGGATCGCGGCGAGCAGCCGTGCCCGGACGCTGTCGTACGCGATGCCGACGGACACCGCGCCGACGATCCTGCCCTCCTCGTCGCGCAGGGGCACCTTGCCGCGGGCGGAACGTCCGAGTGTGCCGCTGTCGATCTCCATGACGTCCCGGCCCGCGAGGACCGGGCTGGGATCGGTGGAGACCGTCTCGCCGATCCGGGGTACGTCCGTGTGCGACCAGCGCACCCCGCGCCTGTCCATGACCACGACGTACTCGGCGCCGGTGGACCGCCTGATCCGCTCGGCGGCGTCCTGGACGACGCCGCCCGGGTCGGGGCCGGTGGTGAGCAGTGACCGCGCGATCCGCGGCTGCGCCGCCGTGCTCTGCGCGATCGCGAGGGCACGCCGCATCGCCTCGTCGTCGAGCTGGGCGCTGAGCGGTGCGAGGAAGAGGCCGGTGACCAGCACGGTGACGCCGGTGACGACGGACAGCTGCATCAGCAGGACCTACGAGAAGACCCGCTTCGGCCACCCGAACCGGCGTGATCCCCGCGAAGCGGTCGGTGGGGCGCTCATCGTACGAACGGTAGAGGGCCTTCCGCGCTTTCCGAAATGCGGCCGTCGGCTCTCGGCTCGTGCACTCCGGCGTCCGGTGCACTCCGGCCGTGCGCCCCGTTGGCGCTCCCGGCCCCGTACGTCTGTGCCAATGGGTCCTGTCCACCGGCCCCGCGTCTGTGAACGTTCCAGGAACTTCCGTCACAGCGCAATCCTCTTGCATTTCTTGCGCTAATCTTGCGCTCATGACGCGACGACTTGCTCAGGTTGCCCAGAAGGTAGGAGTCAGCGAGGCCACGGTCAGCCGGGTGCTGAACGGCAAGCCTGGAGTCTCGGACGCCACGAGGCAAGCCGTCCTGTCCGCGCTGGACGTCCTCGGCTACGAGCGGCCCACGCAGCTGCGGGGTGAGCGTGCCCGGCTGGTCGGTCTGGTCCTGCCCGAGCTGCAGAACCCGATCTTCCCGGCCTTCGCTGAAGTGGTGGGCGGCGCGCTCGCCCAGCAGGGACTCACGCCGGTGCTCTGTACGCAGACGAAGGGCGGCGTCTCCGAGGCCGACTACGTCGAGCTCCTCCTGCAGCAGCAGGTGTCGGGAGTCGTGTTCGCCGGCGGACTGTACGCGCAGGCCGATGCCCCCCACGACCACTACAAGGTGCTCGCCGACCGCAAGATCCCGGTCGTCCTGATCAACGCCGCCATCGCCCGTCTGGGTTTCCCGGCCGTCTCGTGCGACGACTCGGTGGCCGTCGAGCAGGCCTGGCGCCACCTCGTCTCCCTCGGCCACGAGCGGATCGGGTTCGTGCTCGGCCCGGCCGACCACGTGCCCTCGCAGCGCAAGCTCGCCGCCGCCCGCGCGCTGGCCGCCCGGTCGGGGGCGACCGTGCCGGACGAGTGGGTCGCCCGGGCCATGTTCTCGCTGGAGGGAGGTCAGGCCGCCGCGATGAGGCTGCTCGAGCAGGGGGTCACCGGCATCATCTGCGCGAGCGACCCGCTCGCCCTGGGCGCGGTGCGGGCGGCGCGGCGCCGCGGCCAGTCCGTGCCGGCGGACGTCTCCGTCGTCGGATACGACGACTCGGCGTTCATGAACTGCACCGAGCCGCCGCTGACCACGGTGCGCCAGCCCATCGAGGCCATGGGCCGGGCGGCGGTCGAGCTGCTCACCGTGCAGATCGGGGGGCGGGCGGTGCCGTCGGACGAGTTGCTCTTCGAGCCGGAGCTGGTGGTGCGCGGATCGACGGCTCAACCGCCTCGCGGAACTTCCCGCTGACTGTCGCTATTTTGCGGAAGGCCCTGTGGGTGGGAGTGGCGGCGGTGATCCGGGCGGTGGAGACGCCGACGGGTGAGAGGGCGCGGGGGCCGGCAGCCTCCGGGGCGGCCGTGGCCCCGTGTACTGGCCCCGGGGCCGCATGCGCAGCGGCCGTTCCCCGTACTCCTCCAGCGCGTGGGCGATCCAGCCGGCCGTGCGGGACACCGCGAACACCGTCTCGCCCGCCTCGGGCGGCATGCCGTACGCGACCGAGAGGACGGCCAGGGCCAGGTCCACGTTGGCGTGCAGCGGTGTGTGGCGAGCCGCCGTGGCGATGACGTCGCGGGCGGCCGCCAGTGCCGGGGCGGCCCGCGGTACCTCCGCCAGCAGCGTGAACAGCATCCGGGCCCGCGGGTCCTCGCCCGAGTAGAGGCGATGTCCGAGCCCCGGGACCCTGCGGCCGGTGCGCAGGTGATCGGCGACGACCGGGGCCGCGCCGCCCCGGTCCACGACCTCGGACAGCATGCGGTGCGCCAGTCCGCTCGCCGCCCCGTGCAGGGGTCCCTCGAGGACGCCCAGTCCGGCGGACACCACCGCGTAGGGGTGGGCGTGGGCCGACGCGGCGACCCGTGCCGCGAGCGTCGAAGCCGCCAGATCGTGGTCGGCCAGCAGCGCGAGGGCCGTGTCCAGCACGGTCAGCGAGGCCGCGTCGGCCGACGCGGCCGTGAGCCGCGACCACAGCCGGGCGGCCAGGGAGCTGCCGGCGCCCTCCTCGGCGCCGGGGTTCCGCGTGGCCTGCCCGGCGGCCATGGGGAGGGCGCCGACCAGGGTCGGGACCAGACCGCGCGCGCTGCTGAGCACCCCCTCGGTCGTGAGGTCGAACCGCAGCGGGTCGACAGCGGCCGCGGCGGTGACGGCCGCCCGCAGCCGGTCGGTGGCATTGCTGTGGGCGGGCAGGGCCCCGGCCACCCGCCGGGCCGCGGCGAGCGCTTCGGGCGGCGCGGTGAAACGGGCGCCCGGGCGGAGCTCCCCGGTCCAGATCCACTCGGCGACCTCCTCGAAGCCGTACCGGCCGGCGAGGTCCGTCGCGTCGACGCCACGGAAGTAGTACCGGTCCGGCTCGATGAGGGTGATGCCGGTGCGGAAGACGAGGTCACCCGCGGCAGCCGGGGCCTCCCGGCGTCCTGTGCGCCCGGCCAGCCGCTCGACCTCGGCGCGGTCGAGGACGGATCCGCGTCCGCCGGGGGAGCGCCTGCTGCTGAGCTGTCCCCGGCTCACGTACGCGTACACGGTTTCCGGCTTCACTCCGAGGAGGGCGGCCGCCTCACGGGTCGTCAGCCCGTCCTCCTCCGCGGAACCGCCTGCTACCGGACCGTGCGGTGCCTCATGCGTCATGGCCCACACCGTATCCCTCTCGTGGTGCCCCATCCAGTAGTCATGTTGATTCAATCAATGTTGACACCCAACCAGTCAATCAAGGACAGTCGAATCAATGTGATGTGCACGTGATCGGTGAAGGAGAGACCGGACATGCCTGCTGCCAGTACCGAAACCGCCCCGCTCGACGTGCCCCGGGGCCTTGCCGGTGTGATCGTCACCGACACCGCGCTCGGCGACGTCCGTGGGCGCGAGGGCTTCTACCACTACCGGCACTACTCGGCGATCGAGCTGGCGGAGAGCCGCAGCTTCGAGGACGTCTGGTACTTGATGTTCCACGGCGAGCTACCCGGCCGGGCCGAGAGCGCCGGCTTCGCAGCCCGGACGGCCGCTCTGCGCCACCTGCCCCCCGAGGTACGCGAGGCGCTGCCCGGCATCGCGCGCGCCGGTGCCGCGTCCGGCCCCCTCGCCGGCCTCCGCACCGCGCTCTCGCTGCTCGGCGCCGCGGCCGGCTTCCGCCCGGTGTACGACCTCGACGCCGGGCACCGTCGCGAGGACGCCCTCGCCGCCTGCGCCGCGGTGCCCACCGTGCTGACCGCTCTCCACCGGCTCGGCCAGGGCCTGCGGCCGGTCGAGCCGCGCGACGACCTCCCCTTCGCGGCCAACTACCTCTACATGCTGACCGGGCGCGAACCGGACGCCGCGCGGGCCTCGGCCGTCGAGCGCTATCTCGTCGCGACCGTCGACCACGGCTTCAACGCCTCCACGTTCACCGCCCGGGTGGTCGCCTCCACCGGCGCGGACACGGCTGCCTGCCTGGTCGCCGCGATCGGCGCGCTGTCCGGGCCCTTGCACGGCGGCGCGCCGAGCCGGGCGCTGGACACCCTGGACGCCATCGGCACCCCGGACCGGATCGACGGCTGGATCCGCGCGCAGGTCCTCGCGGGCGGTCGGATCATGGGATTCGGGCACCCGGTCTACCGCACCGAGGACCCCCGCTCCCGCATGCTCCGCTCCGTCGCCCAGAGCTTCGGCGGCCCGCTCGCCGACTTCGCGGTGCAGGTGGAACGGCAGGTGGAGGCGATCCTCGCCGAGCTGAAACCCGGGCGTGAACTGCACACGAACGTGGAGTTCTACGCGGGGGTCGTCATGGAGCTCTGCGGGCTGCCCCGGGAGATGTTCACGCCCACCTTCTGTGCGGCGCGCATGGTCGGCTGGAGCGCGAATATCCTGGAGCAGGCGGAGGACTCGAAGATCATCCGCCCGGCGGCCCGCTACGTCGGACCTCCGCCCCCGCAGCCCGTACCGGCACCCTGACCCCACCTGAGGAAGGCCCTCGTTGACCCCGCCACGCGCCTCGCAGATCCCGGTCGTCGTCCTGGCGGGGTTTCTGGGCTCCGGTAAGACGACCCTCCTCAACCACCTGCTGCGCAACAGGGCGGACAACCGGATCGGCGTGGTCGTCAACGACTTCGGGGCCATCGAGATCGACGCCATGACCGTGGCCGGCCAGGTCGGCTCCACCGTCTCGCTGGGCAACGGCTGCCTGTGCTGCGCCGTCGACGCGAGCGAACTCGACACCTACCTGGAGACCCTCACCGCACCCGCCGCCCGGCTCGACGTGATCGTCATCGAGGCCAGCGGCCTGGCCGAGCCCCAGGAACTCGTACGGATGCTGCTGGCCAGCGACAACCCGCACATCCGCTACGGCGGACTGGTCGAGGTCGTCGACGCGGCCGAGTTCACCGCCACCCGGAAGCGCCACCCGGAGACGGACCGGCACCTGGCTGTCGCCGACCTCATCGTGCTGAACAAGGCCGACCGGGTCGGGGAAGCGGAACTCCGGGCCGTCCACGCGGTGATCGCGACGGCCGGAAGCAGGGCCGCGATCGTACGCACCTCCTACGGGAAGGTCGATCCGGGGCTGCTCCTCGACCCCGTGCACCGGCCGGACGAGGACGGCGGCCCCCGTCAGCTCACGTTCGAGGATCTCCTGGAGGGGGCGGACGACGACCACGACGGGCATCCGCACGCCACGTACGAGAGCGTCTCCTTCACCTCGAAGACGCCGTTGGACCCGCGCCGCTTCATGGCGTTCCTCGACTCCCGGCCGGCCGGCCTGTACCGGATCAAGGGGTTCGCCGACTTCGGGGCCGGCGACCGGACCAACCGGTACACCCTCCACGCCGTCGGCAGGTTCCTGCGCTTCGTCCCCCGGCCATGGCCCCGGGACGAGCCGCAGTGCACGCAACTGGTGCTGATCGGTTCCGGCATCGACGCCGACGCGCTGCACGAGGCGCTCTCGGACTGCTGCGGGAGCGGTCAGGCCGCCACCGGTGACGAACTGGAGCGCGCGATGTGGGGTGTCCTGCGATACGTACGGCAGCCCGAGGACGACGAGGCGTGAGCGTGCCCGGCGCCGCGCGAGGGCCCGGGGCCGGACAGGCCTGACGCGGTCCCGCCCGCCCCCGGAAACCGGGGGCGGGACCGGAAGGCCGGAGCCGGGAAGCCGGAAGGGGCCGGGGGCGGGCGGACGGGCCCCGCCGCCGGCCTCGCGCTCCCGTTCCCCGGCTCCCGGACGGCTACAGGGGCCCGGCGATCACCGCGACCGGGCTCAGCAGTGGTGTCCCGGAACCGTCACGACGCGGATCGGGGGCCGGCAGCTGCGCCGGCGAGCCGTTCGCCTGCGCGGCCTTGGCCGGCACGCCACCCGCCCAGGCGAACACCAGGACGTCCTCCCCCTTGAGGAAGCGCTGACAGCGCACCCCGCCGGTGGCCCGGCCCTTGCGCGGATACTGATCGAACGGGGTGAGCTTCGAGGTCAGCTCCGAGTCGTCCAGCGTCCCGTGCGATCCGGCCACGGTGAACACGACGGCGTCCGCCGCGGGGTCCACCGCGGTGAAGGAGAGCACCGACGCCCCCGCCGCGAGCTTGACGCCCGCCATACCGCCCGCCGCACGGCCCTGCGGGCGCACCTGGGAGGCCGGATAGCGCAGCAGCTGCGCGTCGGACGTGATGAAGACCAGGTCCTCGTCGCCCGTCCGCAGCTCCGTCGCGCCGACGATCCGGTCACCGTCCCTGAGCGTGATGACCTCCAGCTCGTCCTTGTTCGCCGGATAGTCGGGCACCACGCGCTTCACCACCCCCTGCACGGTGCCGACGGCCAGGCCTGGCGACGCCTCGTCCAGCGTGGTGAGACAGACGAGACTCTCGCCGGCCTCCAGCGTCAGGAACTCCGAGACCTGCGCCCCGCCGGACAGGCTCGGAGCCGCGTGCGTGTCCGGCAGCTGCGGCAGATCGATCACGGAGAGGCGCAGCAACCGCCCGGCGGACGTCACCGCGCCCACGTCCCCGCGCGCCGTCGCGGGGACGGCCGAGACGATCACGTCGTGCTTCGTGCGCTTGGCGTCCTCCGCCACGACGACCGGGTCGGCGTTGGCCGTACGGGCCAGCAGGCCGGTCGACGACAGGAGCACCCGGCACGGGTCGTCGGCGACCTCGAGCGGCACGGAGGCGACCTGCGAACCCGCCGACTCCAGCAGCACCGTGCGCCGGTCCGTACCGAACTTCTTCGCCACGGCGGCGAGTTCCCCCGACACGAGCTTGCGCAGCTCCGCGTCCGACTCCAGGATCGCGGTCAGCGCGGCGATCTCGTCGCTCAGCCGGTCGCGCTCACCCTCCAGCTCGATCCGGTCGAACCGGGTGAGCCTGCGCAGCGGCGTGTCCAGGATGTACTGCGTCTGGATCTCGCTCAGCGAGAAGCGCCCCATCAGGCGCTCCTTGGCCTGCGCCGAGTTGTCGCTGTCCCGGATGAGGCGGATGACCTCGTCGATGTCGAGCAGCGCGACCAGCAGGCCCTCGACCAGGTGCAGCCGGTCGCGGCGCTTGGTCCTGCGGAACTCGCTGCGCCGGCGGACCACGTCGAAGCGGTGGTCGAGGTAGACCTCCAGGAGCTCCTTGAGCCCCAGGGTGAGCGGCTGGCCGTCGACCAGTGCCACGTTGTTGATGCCGAAGGACTCCTCCATCGGCGTCAGCTTGTAGAGCTGCTCCAGCACGGCCTCCGGCACGAAGCCGTTCTTGACCTCGATCACCAGACGCAGGCCGTGGGAGCGGTCGGTGAGGTCCTTGACGTCCGCGATGCCCTGGAGCTTCTTCGCCCCGACGAGGTCCTTGATCTTGGCGATCACCTTCTCCGGGCCGACCGTGAAGGGGAGTTCGGTGACGACGAGCCCCTTGCGGCGGGCGGTGACGTTCTCTATCGCGACGGTCGCGCGGATCCTGAACGTGCCCCGCCCCTTGGCGTACGCGTCCTTGATGCCCCCGAGCCCGACGATCCTCCCGCCGGTCGGCAGGTCGGGTCCGGGTACGAAGCGCATCAGCGTCTCGAGGTCGGCGCCCGGGTGCCGGATGAGGTGGCGGGCCGCGGCGATCACCTCGCCGAGGTTGTGCGGAGGCATGTTGGTGGCCATGCCGACCGCGATGCCCGAGGCCCCGTTGACCAGGAGGTTCGGGTAGGCGGCGGGCAGGACGACGGGCTCCTGCTCCTGGCCGTCGTAGTTGGACTGGAAGTCGACGGTGTCCTCGTCGATCGACTCCGTCATGAGCGAGGTGGCGTCCGCCATCCGGCACTCGGTGTACCGCATGGCGGCCGGCGGGTCGTCGTTGCCGAGCGAACCGAAGTTGCCGTGTCCGTCGACGAGGGGCAGGCGCATCGAGAACGGCTGTGCCATGCGCACCAGTGCGTCATAGATCGACGCGTCGCCGTGCGGGTGCAGCTTGCCCATCACCTCACCCACGACGCGGGCGCACTTCACGTAGCCCCTGTCGGGGCGCAGCCCCATCTCGTGCATCTGGGACACGATGCGGCGGTGCACGGGCTTCATGCCGTCGCGGGCGTCGGGCAGTGCCCTGGAGTAGATCACCGAGTACGCGTACTCGAGGAAGGAGCCCTGCATTTCGTCGACGACGTCGATGTCGAGGATCTTCTCCTCGAAGTCGTCCGGCGGCGGGGTCTTCGTGCTGCGGCGGGCCATCGCGGCTGCGACTCCTTCACAGATTCTGTCGGGCAACCTCAGGTTCTGACGCCGACCATTGTGGACCGCCGCACCGACAACGCCGACCTCGACCCGTCCGAAGCATCCCTCCGAGCCGCCGGGGAGCCCCCGGGTACGGCACCATCTACGACAACATTCACCCGACGGGAACTTCGCCAGGTGCCCGCGCGCTTGCTTACAGTGGCAGGTCCGGCAGGAAATCCTGTACCGATCGAAGGGACGTACATGCCCATGGGTCACACGGCCACAGCCCAGGCCGGTTCCGGCGGCTTGACGGCGACCGAGCACCGCCTGGCCAACGGCCTGCGCGTGGTGCTCTCCGAGGACCATCTGACCCCGGTCGCCGCCGTCTGCCTCTGGTACGACGTCGGTTCCCGCCACGAGGTCGAGGGACGCACCGGTCTCGCCCACCTCTTCGAGCACCTGATGTTCCAGGGCTCCGGCCAGGTGAAGGGGAACGGGCACTTCGAGCTGGTGCAGGGGGCGGGCGGTTCCCTCAACGGCACCACCAGCTTCGAGCGCACCAACTACTTCGAGACCATGCCCACGCACCAGCTGGAGCTGGCCCTGTGGCTCGAGGCGGACCGGATGGGCTCGCTGCTCGCCGCGCTCGACGAGGAGTCCATGGAGAACCAGCGGGACGTCGTGAAGAACGAGCGGCGCCAGCGGTACGACAACGTCCCCTACGGCACGGCGTTCGAGAAGCTCACGGCTCTCGCCTACCCGGAGGGCCACCCGTACCACCACACGCCGATCGGCTCGATGGCCGACCTGGACGCGGCGACCCTCGAGGACGCACGGGCGTTCTTCCGTACGTACTACGCGCCCAACAACGCGGTCCTCTCGGTCGTCGGGGACATCGACCCGGAGCGGACACTGGCCTGGGTCGAGAAGTACTTCGGCTCCATCCCCTCCCACGACGGCAAGCAGCCGCCGCGTGACGGCTCCCTCCCCGGCATCATCGGCGAGCAGCTGCGCGAGGTCGTCCACGAGGAGGTGCCGGCGCGCGCCCTGATGGCGGCCTACCGGCTGCCGCACGACGGCACCAGGGAGTGCGACGCCGCCGACCTGGCCCTCACCGTGCTCGGCGGCGGCGAGTCCTCCCGCCTCCACAACCGCCTGGTGCGCCGCGACCGCACCGCGGTCGCCGCGGGCTTCGGGCTGCTCAGGCTCGCCGGAGCACCCTCGCTGGGATGGCTGGACGTCAAGACGTCCGGTGGCGTGGAGGTGCCGCGGATCGAGTCGGCCGTCGACGAGGAACTGGCCAGGTTCGCCGAGGAGGGCCCCACTCCGGAGGAGATGGAGCGGGCGCAGGCCCAGTTGGAGCGCGAGTGGCTCGACCGGCTCGGTACGGTCGCGGGCCGCGCCGACGAACTGTGCCGCTACGCGGTCCTGTTCGGTGACCCGCAGCTCGCCCTGACCGCCGTGGGGCGCGTCCTCGACGTGACCGCCGACGAGGTACGGGAGGCCGCCCGGGCGCACCTGCGGCCCGACAACCGGGCGGTCCTGGTGTACGAGCCGCTCGAACCGTCCGACGAGGCCGGCGAGCCCGGCGAAGCGTCCGGGGCGGCCACCCCGGACGCCGCCGACGCGCACGAAGGGGCCGACAAGTGACCGACGCCGCCGTGACTGGAGTAGCGATGGAGTTCCACCCGCAGCCGACCGCCGGCGAGGCCAGGCCCTGGGCCTTCCCCGCGCCGGAGCGTGGCGCCCTGCCCAACGGGCTGACCGTGCTGCGCTGCCACCGCCCCGGCCAGCAGGTCGTCGCCGTGGAGATCTTCCTGGACGCGCCGCTGGACGCCGAGCCGGAGGGCCTGGACGGCGTCGCCACGATCATGGCGCGAGCGCTGTCCGAGGGCACGGACAAGCACTCCGCGGAGGAGTTCGCCGCCGAGCTGGAGCGCTGCGGCGCCACCCTGGACGCGCACGCCGACCACCCCGGCCTCCGTGTGTCCCTGGAGGTCCCGGTGTCCCGGCTGGCCAAGGCCCTCGGGCTGGTCGCCGAAGCGCTGCGCGCCCCGGCCTTCGCCGAGAGCGAGATCGAGCGCCTCGTCGGCAACCGGCTCGACGAGATCCCGCACGAGCAGGCCAATCCGGCCAGGCGCGCCGCCAAACAGCTCTCCAAGGCGCTCTTCCCGGCCACGGCCCGGATGTCCCGTCCGCGCCAGGGCACCGAGGAGACGGTGCGCCGGATCGACGCCGCCGCCGTGCGCGCCTTCTTCGACGCGCACGTCCGCCCCTCCACGGCGACGGCCGTCGTCGTCGGCGACCTCACCGGTGTGGACCTGGACGCGCTGCTGGCCGAGACGGTCGGCGACTGGTCGGGCGACGCGGGCCGGGCGCGTCCGGTACCGCCGATCACCGCGGACGACACCGGGCGGGTCGTCATCGTGGACCGGCCCGGCGCCGTACAGACGCAGCTGCTGATCGGCCGGATCGGTGCGGACCGGCACGACAGCGTGTGGCCGGCCCAGGTGCTCGGCACGTACTGCCTCGGCGGCACCCTCACCTCGCGGCTGGACCGGGTGCTGCGCGAGGAGAAGGGCTACACCTACGGGGTCCGGGCCTTCGCGCAGGTGCTGCGTTCGACGGCGCCCGGCTCGTCCTCCGGGGCGACCGGGGCCGCGATGCTCGCCATCAGCGGTTCCGTGGACACGGAGTCCACCGGTCCGGCGCTCCAGGACCTGTGGACGGTCCTGCGGACCCTGGCGGCCGAGGGACTCACCGACGCCGAGCGGGAGACCGCCGTGCAGAACCTCGTCGGGGTGGCCCCGCTGAAGTACGAGACGGCCGCCTCCGTCGCGGGGACCCTCGCCGACCAGGTGGAGCAGCACCTGCCGGACGACTACCAGGCCCGGCTGTACGCGCGCCTGGCCGAGACCGGCACCGTGGAGGCGACCGCCGCGGTGGTCAACGCCTTCCCGGTGGACCGTCTGGTCACCGTCCTCGTCGGGGACGCCGCGCAGATCGCGGATCCCGTCAGGGCGCTGGGCATCGGTGAGGTGTCGGTCGTCAGCGGCTGACCCCTCCGGGCTGACGGGACGGCAGAAAGGGGGCGGGCCCCGGCGAGAGGTGCTCGCCGGGGGCCGCCCCCTTCTGTCCGTTCCTTCCACCCGCTCCCTTTTGTCCGTCTTGAAGGCGTCCGGTGCTGTATGCCCTGTGGGATGTGTGACACGAGGCCGTGTCCGTTTGGTGATCGACAGGGGTCCGGCCTAGCGTCGATCCGGCTGTCCGTCGGACATCTGCCGCGTCCGCGGCGCCGGGCAGCCATCGCCGAGTCCCCGTCAGGCGCGAGCCTGGGGAGCCGGGGACCCACGCAGTCCCTGGGGTGAATCGGATGCCCGTGTCTCACGAGAGGTGCGGGGACCCGTAGGAGACCTTCCTGCTCCGAACCCGTCAGCTAACCCGGTAGGCGAGAAGGAAGGAAAGGATCAGCCCCTCAATGCCGTTCACCCGTGCCACCGGGAAGCACCGTGCCCCGAGCCGCCTGTCGCGCCACAGTGCCCGGGCCGCCGGCATCGCTGCCCTGGCCACCGCCGGCGTCATGGGCGCCACGGCGTCCCCCGCCCTCGCCGCGGAGGCCGAGGCGCCCTCCGTCAGCGACACCGGGCTCACCCAGGCCACTGCCATCGGCACCACCCTCGCCGGCCGGATCGCCGCCCAGGCCGAGGCCCAGCGGCACCAGGCCGACGTCGCGGCGAAGGCCAGGGCGGAGGCCGAGGCGAAGCGCAGGGCCGAGGCCCGCGCCGCGGAGGCGCGTGAGGCGAAGGCGCGGGCCGCCCGCGCCGAGGAGCGTGCCAGGCTCAACGCCTTCCGTCTCCCGGTCGCAGGCTCCTCCGTGACCACCGGCTACCGGTCCGGTGGCGCGCTCTGGTCCTCCGGGAGCCACTCCGGTGTGGACTTCCGCGCGGCCTCCGGCAGCTCCGTCGTCGCGGTCGGCGCCGGTACGGTCGTCGAGGCGGGCTGGGGCGGTGCGTACGGCAACAACATCGTGCTCCGGATGACGGACGGCACGTACACCCAGTACGGCCACCTCTCCTCGATCGGCGTCTCCGTCGGGCAGAGCGTCACCTCGGGCCAGCAGATCGGCCTGTCCGGCTCGACCGGCAACTCCACCGGTCCGCACCTGCACTTCGAGGCGCGGACGACGCCGGAGTACGGCTCGGACATGGACCCCGTCGCCTACCTCCGTGCGCACGGCGTCATGCTCTGACGGCTCCGGCAGCCCTGACGGGTCCGGCATCGCCCGGCACCGCGTCCGCCCTCCAGGCCCCGGCATCCCGCCGGGGCCTTCGGCGTGCCCGGCCGGCGGAGTGGGTCTCGGCCGGCGGCCGAGTCGTACGGCGGGCAGCGAATACAAATGAATTCCGGCTCTCCGTCGGAAATCGCGATGGATTGCAATAGAGTCACAGAACAGGCGTCGGTCGGCCGCGTTCCGCGGGGATCAAGACGGAGGTTCGGACATGCGCATTCCCGCGCATTCGGTATGCACGGCGGTCCGTGACGACATCGTCTCAGGTGTCTTCGAGCGCGGCAGCCGCCTGACCGAAGAGGTGCTCGCGCGCCGCTACGGCGTCTCCCGCGTCCCGGTGCGGGAGGCGCTGCGGACGCTGGAGTCCGAGGGGTTCGTCGTCACCCGCCGGCATGCCGGAGCCTGCGTGGCCGAGCCGACGGAGCAGGAGGCCGCCGACCTGCTGGAGATCCGGATGCTCCTGGAGCCGCTGGGCGCCGCCCGGGCGGCGCAGCGCCGGACCGAGGCGCACCTCAAGGTGCTCCGCGGCCTGGTCAGGCTCGGTCAGGAGCGGGTGCGGCGGGGCGAGGGGGAGGATCTGCGCTCGCTGGGCGGCTGGTTCCACGAGACGCTGGCGCAGGCGTCCGGGAGCCCCGCCCTGATCGCGCTGCTCACCCAGCTCCGGCACAAGATCGCCTGGATGTACACGGTGGAGCGGCCGGTCCGCCCGGCCGACTCGTGGGCCGAGCACGGCGCCATCGTGGACGCCGTGGCCCGCGGTGACGTGGAGAGGGCGAGGCTGCTCGCGGCCCGGCACGCGGAGCAGGCCACCGCCGCGCACCGGTTGCGCCGCACGGACCGGGCGGCGCGCGGGGCGGGAGCGGCGAGGGTGAGTACTTCGCAACATGCCGTAAACACCGCAGGCGTGCGCCATTAACAAAGGCGCCGTATACAAAGAAGGTAATGCGCGCAGGGCTTTCTTTTCGCTGCCCGATCGCGCTATTCATGCCTTTCGGTACCTGCGTTCCCCTTGGGGAATTCGGGAGTGCTTCCGGGAACGGCGGAGCCGCGGCTCCCCGAAGGGGTGCCGCGGCTCGGGCGCTCGATGCGGTCCCGGTGGGAACCGGCCGGTTCAGACGGTCTCGGGAAGCTCCTCGAGACCCTCGGCGACCAGCTTCGCCAGGCGGTCCAGGGCGGCCTCGGCGTTGTCGGCCTCGGAAGCCAGCACGATCTCCTCGCCGCCCTGGGCGCCCAGGCCGAGCACCGCGAGCATGGAGGCCGCGTTGACCGGGTTGCCGTCGGCCTTGGCGATCGTCACAGGAACGCCGGAAGCCGTGGCGGCACGGACGAAGATGGAAGCGGGGCGGGCGTGCAGGCCCTCGGTCCAACCGACGTTGACGCGGCGCTCAGCCATGGTTCTGCCCTTCACGTATCAATGGGTTGTCTAGACCAGTGTCTCATGCGGCGCATGCTGCCGTGCCCGGCTACGGCGCGTCGCCCACCGCCGGGCGACATCACCCAGCGTGCCCCGCCCCCGGACCCGCCGCGACCGGTGTGCCGGGTCGTAGGCTCTGTCCATGGAGCCGACCCCGGAGCAGAGTCCGCACTACGCGTACCCCGACCACTGGGAGGCCGACGTGGTGCTCCGGGACGGTGGCACGGCGCGCATCCGGCCCATCACCACGGACGACGCCGAGCGGCTGGTCAGCTTCTACGAACAGGTCTCCGCCGAGTCGAAGTACTACCGCTTCTTCGCTCCGTACCCGCGCCTCTCGGCCAGGGACGTGCACCGCTTCACCCATCACGACTACGTCGACCGGGTCGGCCTGGCGGTCACGATCGGCGGCGAGTTCATCGCCACCGTCCGCTACGACCGGATCGACGACCTGGGGAGACCCGCCTCCGCCCCCGCCGACGAGGCCGAGGTCGCCTTCCTCGTCCAGGACGCGCACCAGGGCCGCGGCGTGGCGTCGGCGCTCCTGGAGCACATCGCCGCCGTCGCCCGGGAGCGGGGCATCCGCCGCTTCGCCGCGGAGGTACTGCCCGCCAACAACAAGATGATCAAAGTGTTCCGGGACGCCGGCTACACCCAGCAGCGCAGCTTCGAGGACGGAGCGGTCCACCTCACCCTCGACCTGGAACCCACCGCCGAGTCCCTCGCCGTCCAGCTGGGCCGTGAACAGCGGGCCGAGGCGCGGTCGGTGCAGCGCCTGCTGGCCCCCGGATCCGTCGCGGTCGTAGGCGCAGGCCGGGCGCCCGGCGGCGTCGGCCGCGCGGTGCTGCGCAACCTGCTCGGCTCGGGCTTCACCGGACGCGTGTACGCCGTGAACCGGTCCTTCGCCCCCGGGCAGGACCTGGTCGACGGTGTGCCCGCACACCGCTCGGTGGGGGAGATCGGCGAGCGGGTCGACCTCGCGATCCTCGCGGTACCCGCCGACCGGGTGCCCGAGGCCGTCGCCGACTGCGGCGAACACGGGGTGCGGGGGCTCGTCGTGATCTCCGCCGGCTACGCCGAGCGCGGCGCCGAAGGGCGGGACAGGCAGCGAGAACTCGTGCGCCAGGCCCGCTCGTACGGCATGCGGATCATCGGCCCCAACGCCTTCGGCGTCATCAACACCTCCGAGGCCGTCCGGCTGAACGCCTCCCTCGCCCCCCAGTCGCCCACGGCGGGCCGCATCGGCCTCTTCACCCAGTCCGGTGCCATCGGCATCGCCGTACTCTCCGGCCTCCACCGGCGCGGCGCGGGTCTGTCCTCCTTCATCTCCGCGGGCAACCGGGCCGACGTCTCCGGCAACGACTTCCTGCAGTACTGGTTCGAGGACCCGGACACCGATGTGGCCCTGCTCTACCTCGAATCCATCGGCAACCCGCGCAAGTTCACCCGGCTCGCCCGCCGTACGGCCGCGGTGAAGCCCGTGGTCGTCGTGAAGGGCGCCCGGCACAGCGGCTCGGCCCCGCCCGGCCACGCGGTCCCGGTGAGCCGGATCCCCGACGCCACGGTCTCCGCGCTGATGCGTCAGGCGGGCGTGATCCGCGTCGACACCGTGACGGAGATGGTCGACGCCGGCCTGCTCCTGGCCGGCCAGCCCCTGCCGGCCGGACCCAGGGTGGCGATTCTCGGGAACTCCGAGTCGCTCGGTCTCCTGGCGTACGACGCCTGCCTGGCCGAGGGCCTCCGCCCGGGCCCGCCCCGCGACCTCACCACGGCGGCGGGGCCGGACGACTTCCGCGCCGCGCTGGCCGAAGCGCTCGACGACCGCACCTGCGACGCGGTCGTCGTCACCGCGATCCCGTGGGTGGGGGAGAACGGCGAGACGGAGACCGGCGACGGGGAGGTCCTCGCCGACGCGCTGCGCGAGGCGGCCGCCGCCGGCCCGGCCAAACCGGTCGCCGTGGTGCACGTGGAGATGGGCGGTCTCGCCCAGGCCCTCGCCGCCGCGGCCGGCACGGTCACCCCGCCGGTGTCCGGACGTGGCACGCGGGACGCACGGGTGCCGGAAGCCGCGGAGCACGCAGTGCGGGGGCCCGGGCCCGGGCACCGCGACGCGGGCGCCACCG
>NZ_JBEXWB010000101.1:0-17894 GCF_040629645.1 Streptomyces sp. NPDC005899
GCCCCCGACCGGAGCCCGGGGCCGTTCGCGTGCCCGCCGCGGGGCGGGGCGTCAGTCGTCGAGCGACGTCATGACGTGCTTGATGCGCGTGTAGTCCTCGAAGCCGTACGCGGAGAGGTCCTTGCCGTAGCCGGACTTCTTGAACCCGCCGTGCGGCATCTCGGCGACGAGCGGGATGTGGGTGTTGATCCACACACAGCCGAAGTCGAGGTTCTTGGACATCCGCATCGCGCGGGCGTGGTTCTTCGTCCACACCGAGGAGGCCAGCGCGTACTCCACGCCGTTGGCGTAGGTGAGCGCCTGCGCCTCGTCCGTGAAGGACTGGACGGTGATCACGGGACCGAAGACCTCGTGCTGGATGATCTCGTCGTCCTGCCGGAGGCCGGAGACGACGGTCGGGGCGTAGAAGTAGCCCTTGTCGCCGACCCGGTGGCCGCCCGCCTCGACCTTGGCGTGCGCGGGGAGCCGCTCGATGAACCCGCTGACCTGCTTCAGCTGGTTGGCGTTGTTGAGCGGGCCGTAGAGCACGTCCTCGTCGTCCGGCGCACCGGTCTTCGTGTCGGCGGCCGCCGTGGCCAGAGCGGCGACGAACTCGTCGTGGATCGACTCGTGGACCATGACGCGGGTCGCCGCGGTGCAGTCCTGGCCGGCGTTGAAGTAGCCGGCGACGGAGATGCCCTCGACCGCCTTGGGGATGTCCGCGTCCTCGAACACGACGACCGGCGCCTTGCCGCCGAGCTCCAGGTGGACGCGCTTGACGTCCTTGGCCGCGGACTCGGCGACCTGCATGCCGGCCCGTACGGAACCGGTGATCGAGGCCATGGCCGGGATCGGGTGCTCGACCATCGCGCGGCCCGTGTCCCGGTCGCCGCAGATGACGTTGAAGACCCCCTTGGGCAGGATCTGCCCGATGATCTCCGCGATCAGCACGGTCGACGCCGGGGTGGTGTCGGACGGCTTGATGACGACGGTGTTGCCGGCGGCGAGCGCCGGGGCGAACTTCCAGACGGCCATCATCATCGGGTAGTTCCACGGGGCGACCTGGGCGCAGACGCCGACCGGCTCGCGGCGCACGATGGAGGTCAGGCCCTCCATGTACTCGCCGGCCGAGCGGCCCTCCAGCAGCCGGGCGGCACCCGCGAAGAAGCGGATCTGGTCCACCATCGGCGGGATCTCTTCGGTACGGGTGAGCTCCAGCGGCTTGCCGGTGTTCTCCGACTCCGCCGCGATGAGGTCCTCCGCGCGCTCCTCGAAGGCGTCCGCGATCTTCAGCAGGGCCTTCTGGCGCTCGGCGGGCGTCACGTCCCGCCAGGCGGGGAACGCGGCCGCGGCGGCGTCCATGGCGGCATCGACGTCGGCCTGGCCGGAGAGCGGGGAGGTCGCGTAGACCTCTTCCGTCACCGGGTTGACCACGTCGATGGTCCGCCCGTCCGCGGCGTCCCGGAACTCTCCGTTGATGTAGTTGCGCAGACGGCGCACCTCGGTGGTCACAACCACCCCTCCTGTCGGCTGTCCGATGGGTGAGACATCCACCCTAATCGGTTCGGTGACGCTTTCGACATACCCAACCCCCGGCAACTTCGGATTCAGTGAGAAACGAGCAGTCAGACAACGAATTACATCGGTTCGGGGTTGCCAGACAGACGAGTCCCGGTGCAGAGTGGGTGCGTGGCCAGTCGTAGCGCAGACTCCAGGACCGGGAACGGATCGTCACCAGCGGTCGATGCCGTATCCCTCGCGATCATCGAGCAGCTCCAGGAGGACGGACGCCGTCCGTACGCCGCGATCGGCAAGGCCGTCGGCCTCTCCGAAGCGGCTGTGCGCCAGCGCGTGCAGAAGCTGCTCGACCAGGGCGTGATGCAGATCGTCGCCGTCACTGACCCGCTCACCGTGGGGCTGCGGCGCCAGGCGATGGTCGGCATCAACGTCGAGGGCGACCTCGACCCCGTGGCCGAGGCCCTGGCGGCCATGGCCGAGTGCGAGTACGTGGTCATGACCGCGGGCTCCTTCGACCTGATGGTGGAGATCGTCTGCGAGGACGACGACCACCTGCTGGAGACGATCAACAAACGCATCCGGGCCATCCCCGGTGTGCGCTCCACCGAGAGCTTCGTCTACCTCAAGCTCAAGAAGCAGACCTATATGTGGGGAACCCGATAGCCGTGAGCAAGGACCTGAGCCGAACCGCGTACGACCACCTGTGGATGCACTTCACCCGCATGTCGGACTACGAGAACGCGCCCGTTCCCACCATCGTGCGGGGCGAGGGCACCTACATCTACGACGACCAGGGCAAGCGCTACCTCGACGGCCTCTCCGGCCTGTTCGTGGTCAACGCCGGCCACGGCCGCCACGAGCTCGCCGAGACGGCGTACAAGCAGGGGCAGGAGCTGGCCTTCTTCCCGGTGTGGTCGTACGCCCACCCGAAGGCCGTGGAACTCGCCGAGCGCCTCGCGGACTACGCCCCGGGCGACCTGAACAAGGTCTTCTTCACGACCGGCGGCGGCGAGGCCGTAGAGACGGCCTGGAAGCTGGCGAAGCAGTACTTCAAGCTCAAGGGCAAGCCGACCAAGTACAAGGTCATCTCGCGCGCGGTCGCCTACCACGGCACCCCGCAGGGCGCGCTGTCCATCACCGGCCTGCCGGCCCTCAAGGCACCCTTCGAACCGCTGGTGCCCGGCGCGCACAAGGTGCCCAACACCAACATCTACCGCGCCCCGCTCTTCGGCGACGACCCGGAGGCCTTCGGCCGCTGGGCCGCCGACCAGATCGAGCAGGAGATCCTCTTCGAGGGCCCCGACACCGTCGCCGCGGTCTTCCTGGAGCCCGTGCAGAACGCCGGCGGCTGCTTCCCGCCGCCGCCCGGATACTTCCAGCGCGTGCGCGAGATATGCGACCGGTACGACGTGCTGCTCGTCTCCGACGAGGTCATCTGCGCCTTCGGCCGCCTCGGCACGATGTTCGCCTGCGACAAGTTCGGCTACGTACCGGACATGATCACCTGCGCCAAGGGCATGACGTCGGGCTACTCCCCCATCGGTGCCTGCGTCATCTCCGACCGGGTGGCCGAGCCGTTCTACGAGGGCGACAACACCTTCCTGCACGGTTACACCTTCGGCGGCCACCCCGTCTCCGCCGCGGTCGCCCTCGCCAACCTCGACATCTTCGAGCGCGAGGGCCTCAACCAGCACGTGCTCGACAACGAGAACGCCTTCCTCACCACGCTGCGCAAGCTGCACGACCTGCCGATCGTCGGCGACGTACGCGGCAACGGCTTCTTCTACGGCATCGAGCTCGTCAAGGACAAGGCCACCAAGGAGACGTTCACCGACGAGGAGACCGAGCGCGTCCTGTACGGCTTCCTCTCCAAGGCGCTGTACGACAACGGCCTCTACTGCCGGGCCGACGACCGCGGTGACCCGGTCGTCCAGCTCGCGCCGCCGCTGATCTCCGACCAGTCCACCTTCGACGAGATCGAGGGGATCCTGCGGACCGTCCTGACGGAGGCCTGGACGAAGCTCTGACCGACGCCCCGGCGGCCGGCGTCACCGATCCGGCAGTCATCTCATACGGTCGACCGCGGCCCGGATGCACCCTTTCGAGTGAGAAGAAGGGCGTCCGGGCCGCGTGCTGTGCCGACACTCCGGTCCTACTACCTAGCGTGCCCTGTGACCGATCGGCCTGTCTTCGCTTCCCCCGTACGGGGGATGCGAGATCTGATCCGAACCGAGGTGTACGCCATGGTTGCCCCGTCGGACAACGACATGCTGTGGGCGCGTTCCCTGCAGCACTCCCACAACGGATCGCCGGCCCTCGGGGGCGTGTCCCTCGACGTCCGGGACGGTGAGATCCTCGCCGTGACGGGGCCGCGCGGCAGCGGGAAGACCACGCTCCTGCACTGCCTCTCCGGCCAGCTGGTGCCCCAGGAGGGCGAGGTCTGGTTCAACGGCGTCCCCGTGCACACCATGGGGCCCCGGATGCGTGAGCAGCTGCGCCGCGACCGCTTCGGCTGGATCGCGGCCGATCCGCAGCTCGTACCGGAGCTGACCACCTGGGAGAACGCCGCCCTGCCGCTGCTGCTGCGCGGTGTCTCCCACCGGGCCGCGAAGAAGGCCGCGGCCGAGTGGCTGGACCGTCTCGACATCGGCCCGCTCGCCGAGGAGCGGCCGCACACCCTGCTCCAGGCCCAGCGCCAGCGGATCTCGGTCGCACGCGCGCTGACCGCCTCGCCGTCCGTGATCTTCGCCGACGAGCCGACCGCCTCGCTCCACCGGGCCGAGGGCGCGCAACTGCTGCGCACCCTCACCACCGCCACGCGGTCCCACGGCATCACCGTCGTGCTCGCCACCCACGACACCGAGACCGCCGCCCTCGCCGACCGCACCGTCGCCCTGCTCGACGGCCGCCGGGTCACCGGCGTCACCCAGCCCGCCGCGACCGATACGGAAGGCCGCTCGGCGTGCTCGCTCTCCGTCTGACCCGCGGCTCCCACCCCCTGGTCCTGGTGCGGCGGCTGCTGCTCGCCTCGGCGTCGGCGGGGGTCGGCTTCCTGCTCCTGTGCACCCTCGGGTACGCCTCCGGGCACCCGGCGCACGCGTCGAGCTCCGTACTCCGGCTGCTGTGGTGCGTGGTGCCGCTGGCCGCCACCGTCCAGTTCGCGGTCGCGGTGGCGCGCACGGACCCGAGCACCCGCCCGCGCCCCGGGCTCTTCGCCGCGGGCCTCGGACCGGTACGGCTGTCCCTCCTCGCGGCCGCTTCCACCGCGGTGTCCACCGCACTCGGATCGGTGGTGGCACTGCTCCTCTTCCTGCATCTCCGCGGGGACCTGGCCGGGCTGCCGTTCGACGGCGGCGCGGCCGAGTTCCTGGGCGCGGGCACACCGTTGCCCCTCGGGGCGGCGCTCACCCTGCTCTCGCTGGCGCCACTGGCCTCCGCCGCGGCCGGCGGGCTGGCGCTGCGCAAGCGGCCCGTCGCCCCGTCCGGCGCCCAGGAGGCGGAGGAGCTGCTCGCCCCGGCCGCCGCGCCCGGAGGGCTGCCGTGGGGCGTCGCGCTCGCGGCCGCCGGTCTGGCCGTCGAGGCGTACACGAGCCGCGGCACTCCGGACGGCGCCTTCCCGCTGCCCGGACGGCTCGACTCGACACCGGCGAGCGTGCTCGCGGGCTGGGTCCTGACCGCGATCGGCCTCGCCATGGCCGGGCCCGGCCTCACCTACCTGTGCGGGCGGCTGCTCCAGAGGGGCCACCCCGGCGCCGTACGCCTGCTGGCGGGCCGGGTGCTGATGGACGAGGCGTGCAGGATCGGCCGCCCCCTCGGGATCGTCTGCGCGGTCCTGTCGGGCGTGGTGGCGGCCGCGGCGCTGTACACGGACGGGCCCCGCCCCTTCGGACCGCTCACCGCGCTCGGCGCCGCACTCGTCCTCGGCTGTACGACGGCGACGCTGCTGACCTCCGCCCTGGAGGCGCGGCAGGCCCGGGCCCGGACGGCCGAGACCCTGCTGCGGCTCGGCACGCCCGCCGCCGCGCTCCGTTCGGCGACCGCGCTGCGCGCCCTGGTGCTGCTGGTCGTCTTCGCCCCGCTGACCTGGGTGATCGCGGAGCTGGCGGCGCTGCCGCTGACGGGGTGACGGCCCGCGCGAACCCGGTCCGTAGCATGGCGGCGTGGAGAACACGGACGAGAACACCTACGCGCCCGGCGTCGAGATAGAGACCCTCGCCGCATTCGACCTGGCGGTCGCCGCAGGGACGCTGGCCGGGCACCGGATCCAGTCCGTCGACCTGACGGACCGTGGCCCCTCGCTGCTCGCGACCGACACCCGGGGCGCCGTCTTCCTCGGCTGCCGGATGGACGCCGGCGCGGAGACCAAGGCGCGGGCGGACGGGGCGTTCGTCTTCCCCCCGGTGCCCGGACTGCCGTTCGACCCGTACCGGGGGCTGCTCTACACCCCGCAAGCCCTGTACGAGGGCCTGGCGGAGGGCGGTTACGAGGCGACGCCGGACGCGCTCGCCTACCGCTGGTTCCGGCGGACCGGGGCGGACGGTGACGTCTTCGCCTCGATGCTGAGGGCGCTCCACGACGACGCCGTCTCCGACGCCCTGGACGAACACCTCGGCGGTGCCCGGGTCGTGGGCGTCATGGGCGGCCACGCCATGGCCCGCGGGAGCGCGGCCTACCAGGGGGCGGCCGTCCTCGGCAGGACCCTGGCCCGCAGCGGCCTGACCGTGGCGACGGGCGGCGGCCCGGGGGCCATGGAGGCGGCCAACCTCGGGGCGTACGCCGCTCCGCACTCCGACGCGATGCTGCTCAAGGCGTGCGAACTGCTCGCCTCGGCGCCGTCGTTCGATCCGTCGGTCACCGACTGGGCGCGGGCCGCCTTCGCCGTGCGGGAGCGGTGGCCCGACGGCGGCTCCTCGGTCGCGATCCCGACGTGGTTCTACGGCCACGAACCCCCGAACGCCTTCGCGGACCACATAGCCAAGTACTTCGCGAACGCGGTGCGCGAGGACGGGCTGCTGGCCCGCTCGACCGCCGGTGTGATCTTCCTGCCGGGTGCCGCCGGGACCGTGCAGGAGATCTTCGACAACGCGACGCCGAACTACTACGAGTCGCGTTCGGCGCCCACGCCGATGGTGCTGGTGAACCGTGCGCACTGGACGGAGAAGCTGCCGGCCTGGCCGCTGCTGAGCGCCCTGGCCGCCGGACGCGCGATGGAGTCGCGGATCGCGCTCGTCGACACGGTCGAGGAGGCACCCGCGGCGCTCGCCCGGCTGACCGGCTGACCTGCCGCCCCCGGGGCGGTGGCCGGCGTGCCGGAGCGGCGCGGCCGACGTCCGGGGCTGCCGGGCCGAGCCGCGTCAGGCGGCCGGCTCCAGCACCACCGTCTCCGCCGCGTCGAACGTCACGCCGACCACCGCGCCCTCGTCCGGGGTGTCCCGCAGGCCGCACTGGGCCTCCAGCGCGGGGCCGCGGGCGGGGTGCAGGGTGACGGCCACGTGATGGCCGCGGAAGGTGCGTACGCCCACGGTGCAGCGCAGCCCGTCCCGCGGGCCGCCGATCCGCACGCCGCCCGGCCGGACCAGCAATTCGCACGGGCCCTGGGCAGACCCCTCGGCCACCGGCACCTCGCCCCAGACGGTGTCGGCGGTCCGGCCCGTGACGAGCGCGTCCACCACGTTGTCGAAACCGAGGAACCGGGCGACGAAGGCGGATGCCGGCTTCTGCCAGACCTCCAGCGGGGCCCCCTCCTGGGCGATCCCGCCGTCCCGCATGACGACGACCCGGTCGGCGAGCGCGAAGGCCTCGCCCTGGTCGTGCGTCACGGCGAGCACCGTCGTGCCCAGCCGGCCGAAGAGGGTGCGCAGTTCGACGACGAGACGTTCGCGCAGGCTCCGGTCCAGCTGCCCCAGCGGCTCGTCCAGCATCAGCAGCTTCGGCCGGGGCGCCAGCGCCCGCGCCAGGGCGACCCGTTGCTGCTCGCCGCCGGACAGGGCGGCGACGGCCCGTCGGCCCGCTCCCGGCAGACCGACGAGATCCAGCAGCTCGCCGGCCGTGCGGTCCCGCTCCGCCCGGGACACCCCGCGCATCCGCAGGCCGAAGGCGACGTTGGCGCCGACGTCCCGGTGCGGGAACAGCTGGTGGTCCTGGAACATCAGGCCGAGCCCGCGCCGGTGCACGGGCACCCGCCGCTGGTCGGCGCCGTCCAAAAGCACCCGCCCGCCGTCCAGGCGCTGCAGCCCGGCGACGGCCCGCAGCAATGTCGACTTGCCGCTGCCGCTGGGCCCGAGCACACAGACGATCTCGTGGTCGGCGACCTCCAGGTCCACGGCGTCCAGAGCGGTCCGCCCCCCGAACCGGACCGTGGCCGACTCCACTGCCAGCATCTCTAGAACTCCCCGGATCGGTCGGTGCGGATACGTTCGAGCAGGAGCAGCGCCACCGCGCAGACGAGCATCAGGATCGTGCTGAGGGCCATGGCCTGGCCGTAGTTGAGCTCCCCGGACCGCCCCAGCAGCCTGGCCACCGCCACCGGCAGGGTCGGGTTGTCAGGCCGGGCGATGAACACGGTCGCGCCGAACTCACCGAGGGACACGGCGAAGGCGAAACCGGCCGCCACCAGCACCGCCCGCCGCACCAGCGGAAGGTCCACCTCGCGCCAGGCCCGCAGCGGCGAGGCCCCGAGCACCGCGGCGGCCTCCCGGAGCCGGTCGTCCACGGCGCGCAGGACGGGCAGCATGGTCCGCACGACGAACGGGACGCCCACCAGGGCCTGGGCGAGGGGGACGAGGATCCAGGACGTACGGAGGTCGAGCGGCGGCTCGTCGAGGGTGATGAGGAAGCCGAAGCCCACGGTCACCGCCGACACTCCGAGCGGCAGCATCAGCAGGGCGTCGAAGCCGCGCACCAGCGGTCCCGCCCGCCTCGTCAGGGCCGCTGCCGCGAGCCCTCCGACCAGCAGGGCGACGAGTGTCGCGACCAGCGCGTAGCGCAGGGAGTTCCCGATGGCGTCGAGGGGCGGCACGAGGAAGGTGGAGCCGTTCGCGTCGGCGGACCGCAGCGCCCGGTAGAACCCGAAGCCGTGGCCGCCGGACGTGTCCAGGGAGCGTTCCACGAGCACGCCGAGCGGCAGCAGGACGAGGAGGAGCACCGTCAGCAGGACGCCGCCGAGCAGCGCACGCTGCCCGGCCCCGCGTGGCGGCCGGGCCGTCCGGGACGGGTCGACGAGCCGCAGGGCCGTCTCCCGGCGCCGCACGGTCCAGGCGTGCACCGCCAGGATCCCGGCGACCGCCGCGAACTGCACCAGGGTCAGTACGGCGGCCGTCGGCAGGTCGAGCAGCTGGGCGGTCTGCCGGTAGATCTCGACCTCCAGCGTGGAGTAGGCCGGACCGCCGAGGATCTGGACGACTCCGAAGGAGGTGAAGGTGAAGAGGAAGACCATCAGGGCCGCGGCGGCCACCGCCGGGGCCAGCGCGGGCAGGGTGACCCGCCTCCAGGCGGCGAGGCGGCCGGCCCCGAGCACCCGGGCCGCCTCCTCCTGGCGGGGGTCGAGCTGCGCCCACAGACCGCCGACCGTCCGTACGACGACCGCGTAGTTGAAGAACACGTGGGCGAGGAGGATCGCCCACACCGTCGTGTCGAGCCGGACGCCCCAGAGCTCGTCGAGGAAGCCGCCGCGTCCCAGCAGTGCGAGGAACGCCGTCCCCACGACGACGGTCGGCAGGACGAACGGCACGGTCACCACCGCCCGCAGCAGCTGCTTGCCGGGGAAGTCGAACCGGGCGAAGACATAGGCCCCCGGCAGGGCGATCAGCAGGGTGAGCGCCGTCGAGGCGAGCGCCTGCCAGGTGGTGAACCACAGGACGTCGAGGATGTCCGGCCGGCTCAGCACCGTACCGATCCGGCCGAACCGCCAGACACCGTCCGCCTTCAGCCCCCGGCCGACGATGGCGACGACCGGGTAGGCGAAGAACACCCCGAAGAACGCGACGGGCACGGCCATGAGACCGAGCCGTACGGCCGCACTCCCCCCGCGTGGGGGCCGGGCCGCTACTTCACGACGAGCGAGGACCACGACTGGACCCACTGCTCACGGTTCTTGGCGATCTTCTCCGGGTCCACGGTCGCCGGCTTGTCGACGGCCGCGCCGAACTTCGTGAAGATCTCCGGCAGTTCGGCGTCCTTCACGACCGGGTTCACGAACATGTTGAGCGGCATGTCCTCCTGGAACCTCTTGCTGATCATGAAGTCCAGCAGTGCCTTGCCCCCCGCCTCGTTCGCGGCGCCCTTCAGCAGGCCGGCGAACTCGATCTGGCGGAAGCAGGTACCGGTGGCGACACCGGTCGGGGCCTCGGCGGGCTGCGGATCGGCGTACAGCACCTCGACGGGCGGGCTGGAGGCGTACGAGACGACGAGCGGGCGGTCGGCCTTGGCCTTCCTGCCGCCCGCGGAGCCGGAGAACTCCTCGTTGTAGGCCTGTTCCCAGCCGTCGACGACCTTGACGCCGTTGTCCTTCAGCTTCTTCCAGTAGTCCTGGTAGCCGGACTCACCGTGGACCGCCACCGTGCCGAGGAGGAAACCGAGACCGGGTGACGACGTCGCGGCGTTCTCGGTGACGAGGAGGTTCTTGTACGCCGGCTTCAGCAGGTCGTCGAAGGACTTCGGCGGGTCGAGCTTCCTGTCGGCGAAGTACTTCTTGTCGTAGTTGACGCAGATGTCGCCGGTGTCGACGGGCATGACCCGGTGCTTGCCGTCGAGCCGGGTGTCGGCGGCGACGCGGTCCAGGCCCTTCGCCTCGTACGGTGTGAACAGGCCGTTGTCGAGGGCGCGCGAGAGCAGCGTGTTGTCGGCGCCGAAGAACACGTCGCCGCGGGGGGAGCCCTTGGTCAGGATCTCCTGGTTGAGGGCGGCTCCGGCGTCGCCGCTCTTGAGCACCTTGACCTTGTAGCCGGTCTCGGCGGTGAACGCCTTCAGGACGGCGTCCGACACGTTGAACGAGTCGTGGCTGACCAGGGTGACCGTCTTCGAGCCGGAGCCCGAGGCGCCGGACTCCTTGCCGTCGGAGTCCCCGCAGCCCGCCAGCACCGCGGCCCCGAGGGCCGCGGCGAGAACCGTCGCCGCGCACTTGGTGGTGGTGTTCATGTGATTCCTCCTGGGATGACCAGGAAGAGACGCGGCCCCGCCCGCTCGGCGAGCGGGCAGGGCGCAACAGCTTGAGTAAAGTCCGAACTTCCTACCCGGAATGACCCGGGCGAGGTTCAGAGGGTCTGCGGCCGACCTGTCCTCGGTGCCGCACTCTCAGCGCTGTGGCGCTCCCCTGTCGGAATATGAAGTTGATTTCCGCACCAGGCTACACCGGCCGGATCAAGCCCCGACGGCCGGATCACGCCCGCCGGAACGCACGTCTCAGCGCTCGGCGGCCGCCAGCTGCCCGCAGGCGCCGTCGATCTCCTGGCCGCGGGTGTCCCGGACCGTGACCGGCACGCCGTGAGCCGCGATCGCCTCGACGAAGGCCTTCTCGTCCTCGGGCCGCGAGGCGGTCCACTTCGAGCCGGGCGTCGGGTTCAGCGGGATCAGGTTGACGTGCACACGCTTCCCGTTGAGCAGCCGGCCGAGCCGGTCGCCCCGCCACGCCTGGTCGTTGATGTCGCGGATCAGCGCGTACTCGATGGAGATGCGGCGGCCCGACTTCTCCGCGTACTCCCAGGCCGCGTCCAGGACCTCCCTCACCTTCCACCGCGTGTTCACGGGGACGAGCGTGTCGCGCAGCTCGTCGTCCGGGGCGTGCAGGGAGACGGCGAGGCGGCACTTGAACCCCTCGTCGGCGAAACGCAGCATGGCCGGCACGAGGCCCACCGTCGACACGGTGATCCCCCGCTGGGAGAGCCCGAGACCGTCCGGCTCCGGGTCCGTCAGCCGGCGGATCGCCCCGACCACCCGCTTGTAGTTCGCCAGGGGCTCGCCCATGCCCATGAAGACGATGTTGGACAGCCGCGCCGGTCCGCCCGGGACCTCTCCGTCACGCAGCGCCCGCATCCCGTCGACGATCTGGTGCACGATCTCGGCCGTCGACAGGTTGCGGTCCAGTCCTGCCTGCCCGGTCGCGCAGAACGGGCAGTTCATCCCGCATCCGGCCTGCGACGAGATGCACATGGTCACCCGGTCCGGGTAGCGCATGAGGACGGACTCGACGAGCGTCCCGTCGTGCAGCTTCCAGAGCGTCTTGCGGGTGGTGTCGTCGTCGCAGCTGATGTGGCGCACGACGGACATGAGGTCGGGGAACATCGCCTCGGCGAGCTTGTCCCGCGATCCGGCCGGAATGTTGGTCCACTCCGCCGGGTCGTGCGCGTACCGCGCGAAGTAGTGCTGCGACAGCTGCTTGGCGCGGAAGGGCTTCTCGCCGATCGCGGCAACTGCTTCCTTGCGCTCGTCGGGCGTGAGGTCGGCGAGATGCCGCGGCGGCCTCTTGGCTCCGCGGGGCGCGACGAAAGTGAGTTCTCCGGGCTTAGGCATGGTTCCTCCAGTGTCGCAGACGTGCCGGAACACTCAGGTCCGCCGCAGGACCGGGCACGACGCGGACACCGCGCACGAGCGGTGTCGGCCGTGGCCGGTGGCGTTCCACGGCCCGCACACGGCCCACGGGCACGGGATGGGCGTGACGGATCCCACGGCCAGAGCCGCCCTGCCCGGCATGCGCCCGTCAGACCTCGCCGTGAAGCGCGGTCCTCATGCTGCGGTACCGCGCCAGGGTGCGGCGGCGCATCCACGGGACCCAGCAGCAGAACGCGGCCGTCGCGACGGCACAGGCCACCGGACCCGCCGGTGAGCCGGAGACGGTGCCCAGCACGAGCAGGCCGGCCGCGATCAGGCCCAAGGAGGCCAGCCAGTACGGAAGCCACCGCCCGGCCTGCTCCATGCGTCCCAGCTGCTCGTCGACGAGCCTGCGCATGCTCGCCCGCGTCTGCGGATCACTCGGCACCTCCCGGCCGTATCCGGCGGTTGAGCTCGGCGATCCCGCGGGGGCCGGTGCCGACCGCGCGGCCGGTCCTGCGGCGCTGGGCGGCCACGATGCCGATGGCGACGGCGGTGAAGACCGCTGTCCGGATCACCCACCAGCCGATGTGCCCGTCCCGGCGGAACAGGGCGTTGGCTCCCACTCCGAGGACGAGGACCAGGATCGCCTGAGCGGTGAGACTACGGTCGAGCCAGAGCTTCAGCGCGCACGGCACGTCCTCCTCGGAAAGGGACTCCTACCCTCTGTCACCCACCGGGTACCCCACCGTGACCGTCCCAGCCCCGCGCCGGCCGCCACGAGAGCACCAGGCTTCCCGTGGGCCTCCCCGGCGGTGCGGAGTGGCTCGGGCTGTTCCCGGCCGTACGGTTCCGGGAGGAGCTGCCGGGCCCCGGCACCTTGAGCACGCACGGACGGGGCCCGCCGTCCGGGTGGACGGCGGGCCCCGTGGGCGAGCGAAGCGGGAGGTCGCTGCTCGGCTCAGCCGGATCCGACGAACAGCACCAGCAGCAGCCAGACGACCGGCGCCGTCGGCAGCAGCGAGTCGAGGCGGTCCATGATGCCGCCGTGACCGGGCAGCAGCGTGCCCATGTCCTTGATCCCGAGATCCCGCTTGATCATGGACTCACCCAGGTCGCCGAGGGTCGCGCTGGCGGCGACCGCCAGGCCCAGCAGCAGCCCCTGCCACCACTCGCCGTCGTCGATGAGGAAGTGCATGCACAGCGCGCCGGCGACCATCGCGAAGCCGACCGCCCCGAGCAGGCCCTCGCGGGTCTTCCCCGGGCTGATGCGCGGGGCGAGTTTGTGCGTGCCGAAGCGCCAGCCGACCGCGTACGCGCCCGTGTCACTGACCACCGTGAGCAGCAGGAAGGTCAGCACCCGCCACGCGCCGTCGTCGGCGGTGAGCATCATGGCGACGAACGTCGCCAGGAACGGCACGTAGAAGACGGCGAAGACGCCGGCCGTGACGTCCTTGAGGTAGCCCTCGGGCGGCTGAGTCATCCGCCACACGAGCACCGCGAGCGCCGTCAGGGCCATGGCGACCCACGCGCCCTCCGCCTCCCGCACGTACCCGGCGATCACCATGGCGGCTCCACCCACGGCGAGCGGCACGAGGGGGGCGTTGATCCCCTTGCGCTCCTCGAGACGCGAGGTGAGCTCCCAGAGGCCGACGACCACCGCCAGCACCACCACGCCGACGAAGACCGCCTTCACGACGAACAGCGAGCCCGCGACCACCGCGCCGAGCCCCACGCCGACCCCTATGGCCGCACGCAGATCACGCCCCGCACGCTTCTTCGGCGGGGACGGCTGCACGGGGCTGGACATGGGCACCTGCGGCTTCTCGTCACGGAACAGGGGGCCGCTGACGTGCGCGGCGTCCCCGTTCCGGTCCTCGCGGTCGTCAGCGTCTCTACCTGCGTCGGGAACGTCCGGCACGATGGGCATGGGCCGAGTCTGCTGGGCGCCGTGCACATCGTGAGCGGGACCCGCCGGAGCGGCCCCCATCTCGGGCGCACCCCAGGAACCGGCTCCCTGCGGGGCGCCCCAGGAGGAGTCGTTCATCAGACTTCGAGCAGCTCGGCTTCCTTGTGCTTGAGCAGCTCGTCCACCTGTGCGACGTACTTCGCGGTGGTGTCGTCGAGCTCCTTCTCCGCACGGCGGACCTCGTCCTCGCCGGACTCCTTGTCCTTGACGAGCTTGTCGAGCGTCTCCTTGGCCTTGCGGCGGATGGAGCGGATCGAGATCTTGGAGTCCTCGGCCTTGGTCTTGGCGACCTTGATGAACTCCTTGCGGCGGTCCTGCGTCAGCTCGGGGAACGTCACACGGATGATGTTGCCGTCGTTGCTGGGGTTGACTCCGAGGTCGGAGTCACGGATCGCCTGCTCGATGTTGCGCAGTGCGGTCTTGTCGAACGGGGTCACCACGGCCATCCGGGGCTCGGGGACCGAGAACGAGGCGAGCTGGTTGATGGGGGTCAGCGCCCCGTAGTAGTCGGCGACGATCTTGTTGAACATCGCCGGGTGCGCACGGCCGGTGCGGATCGCGGCAAAGTCCTCTTTGGCGACGACGACGGCCTTCTCCATCTTCTCCTCGGCCTCGAGGAGGATTTCTTCGATCACCACGTGCTCCTGCGTGTCTCGGGTGGGCCCGGCATCGCCGGGCCCTGCGGATCCTGCGTCGCGTCCTCACCTGCACGGTGTCCGACCGGCAGGCCGTTGTCCATCCTGTGGGCCGTCAGGCCCGGGTGCTGCGGTCGCTCACGAGCGTGCCGATCTTCTCACCCTTGACGGCGCGCGCGATATTGCCCTCGGCGGTCAGCTCGAAGACGAGAATGGGCAGCTGGTTGTCACGGCAGAGGGTGATGGCCGTCGCGTCGGCGACCTTGAGGTCGCGGGCGATCACCTCGCCGTACTCCAGGGCGTCGAACTTCACCGCCCCGGGGTTGGTCCGCGGATCGGAGTCGTAGACCCCGTCCACCCCGTTCTTGCCCATCAGCAACGCCTGGGCGTCGATCTCCAGCGCGCGCTGGGCGGCGGTCGTGTCCGTGGAGAAGTACGGCATCCCCATACCGGCGCCGAAGATCACGACCCGGCCCTTCTCCAGGTGCCGGACGGCCCGGAGCGGGATGTACGGCTCCGCGACCTGGCCCATGGTGATGGCGGTCTGGACGCGGGAGTCGATGCCCTCCTTCTCCAGGAAGTCCTGCAGCGCCAGGCAGTTCATGACCGTGCCGAGCATGCCCATGTAGTCGGACCGCGCCCGGTCCATGCCGCGCTGCTGGAGTTCGGCGCCGCGGAAGAAGTTGCCGCCGCCGATGACGACGGCGATCTCCGCGCCGTCCCGGACGACCGCGGCGATCTCGCGGGCGATGGCGTGCACGACGTCGGGGTCGACGCCGAGACCCCCACCGCCGGCGAACGCCTCACCGGACAGCTTCAGCATGAAGCGTCCGGAGATCTTGCCGTCGTCGCGCTTGTGGTCACCCTGTGTGGCGTCCGCGCCCTTGCTCATGGGGATTCTCCTCGTGCACATACGAAGAAGGCCATTGCCGGTGGGTCTGTCGTCCCTCAGCGGCAATGGCCTCCTCGTCAGATCTGCGGTCGTCCGGCGTGAGTGCGGCCGGACGACTGCACCAGACCCTATCCGGGTCCACCGTTGTTCGCGGACGGACTCAGATGCCGACCTTGATACGCGCGAAGCGCGTCAGGCTGACACCGGCCTCGTCCAGGACCTTCTGGACCGACTTCTTGTTGTCCTTGGCGAAGGCCTGCTCGAGGACGACGACGTCCTTGA
Source organism: Streptomyces sp. NPDC005899 (assembly GCF_040629645.1). Taxonomy (NCBI): domain Bacteria; kingdom Bacillati; phylum Actinomycetota; class Actinomycetes; order Kitasatosporales; family Streptomycetaceae; genus Streptomyces; species Streptomyces sp. NPDC005899. Next base: position 15,800 of record NZ_JBEXWB010000101.1, read on the forward strand.
AGAAGCCGTTGACGCGACCCTCGACGATCTTCGGGAGGGCGGCCTCGGGCTTGCCCTCCTCGCGCGAGGTGGCCTCGGCGACGCGACGCTCGTTCTCGACCGTCTCGGCCGGGACCTCGTCGCGGTTGAGGTACTTCGGGGCGAAGGCGGCGATGTGCTGCGCGACGTCCTTGGCGACCTCGGCGTTCTCCTTGTCCAGCTGGACGAGGACGCCGACCTGCGGCGGGAGGTCGGGCATCGTGCGGTGCATGTACGCGGCCACGTAACCGCCGGTGAACTGCGCGAAGCGGTCCAGGACGATCTTCTCGCCGAGGTTGGCGTTGGCCTCGTCCACGTACGCCTGGACGGTCTTGCCGGCCTCGATCTCGGACGCGAGGAGCGTCTCGATGTCGGCGGGGGAGGTCGCGGCGACGTGCGCGGCCAGCGTGTTGGCGACGGTCTGGAACTTCTCGCCCTTGGCGACGAAGTCCGTCTCGCACTTGAGCTCGAGGAGCACGCCGGACGTCTTGTCCTCGGAGATGAGGGAGACGACGGCACCGTTCTCGGCGGAACGGCCCTCGCGCTTGGCGACGCCCTTCTGGCCCTTGATACGGAGCGCCTCGACGGCGCCGTCGACGTTGCCGTCGGCCTCGTCGAGCGCCTTCTTGCAGTCCATCATGCCGGCGCCGGTGAGCTCGCGGAGCTTCTTGACGTCAGCGGCGGTGTAGTTCGCCATGAGTCTGTGTTCTCTCTCGAAGTCTGAAAGATCTACGGGTCAACGGCGGGGGCGGTGCCTGCGCACCTGCCCCCGCCGTCATTCAGCCGTGACTGACGGGTGTCAGGCCTGCTCGGCGTCCGCGGCAGCGGCCTCGGCGGTCTCGGCCGGCGCCTCGGCGGCGGGGGCCTCGTCCTGCTCGGCGGCGATGGCGGCCGGCTGGGCGTCCGCGTCGGCGTCCTTCTCGGTCTCGACGGAGGACTGGACCTCCGCGTCGTCCTTCTTCTCGCCCTCGAGCAGGTCGCGCTCCCACTCGGCGAGGGGCTCGCCGGCGGCCTTCTCGCCCGGCTTCGAGTCACCGGTGGCGGCACCGGAACGGGCGATGAGGCCCTCGGCGACGGCGTCGGCGATCACGCGGGTGAGCAGGGTGACGGAGCGGATCGCGTCGTCGTTGCCCGGGATCTTGTAGTCGACCTCGTCGGGGTCGCAGTTGGTGTCGAGGATCGCGACGACCGGGATGTGGAGCTTGCGCGCCTCACCGACGGCGATGTGCTCCTTCTTGGTGTCGACGATCCAGACGGCGCTGGGCACCTTCTGCATCTCGCGGATACCACCGAGGGTCTTCTCCAGCTTGGCCTTCTCGCGGGAGAGGACCAGGAGCTCCTTCTTGGTGAGGCCGGAGGCGGCCACGTCCTCGAAGTCGATGAGCTCGAGCTCCTTCAGACGCTGAAGGCGCTTGTAGACGGTGGAGAAGTTGGTGAGCATGCCACCGAGCCAACGCTGGTTGACGTACGGCATGCCGACGCGCGTCGCCTGCTCGGCGATGGCCTCCTGGGCCTGCTTCTTGGTACCCACGAACATGATGGAGCCGCCGTGGGCGACGGTCTCCTTGACGAACTCGTAGGCGCGGTCGATGTACGACAGCGACTGGAGCAGGTCGATGATGTAGATGCCGTTGCGCTCGGTGAAGATGAAGCGCTTCATCTTCGGGTTCCAGCGACGGGTCTGGTGACCGAAGTGGACGCCGCTTTCCAGCAGCTCCCGCATCGTGACGACGGCCATGGCCGTACTCCTTGAGGTACTCGGTTCCGCGACCGCAGGATTGCTGTCGCGCCTGACGCCCCGACGCGCCGTGCCACAAGGGACCGAGGAGCGCTGCCACCGTCCGCTGAGAGGGAGGTGGCGGGGCGTGCGAAGTCGACCCGGTGACCCGGATCGCCAGAAGAAGTGTACGGGACCCGCCGGGTGCCGGGTGACCGCGATGTCCACAAGCGGTCGGTTGTCCACAGATCCGGACCATGATCCCCGCCGTACGGGCCGTCGGGTGGATCGTTCGCCCATGCGCCGCACACCTGAGACGAACCACTGGCGGTCCCGCGCCGCGGACCCGGCCCCGCCGTC
>NZ_JBEXWB010000102.1:0-17526 GCF_040629645.1 Streptomyces sp. NPDC005899
CGGGGGTGGGCGGCTCGGCGCCGGCAGGAGCGCCGGCGGGCACCCCGCACGGAGCCGCCGCGAGCGGGGCCCCCACCGCCGTGCCGGCCGGCGTGGGCGGTCGCGGCCGACGGTGAGCCGGCGCTCCGGGGAACGGCGGGTCCCTATCGCCGCGGTGCCGCCCCACGCCGCGGCGGCCGCAGGAGCACCGGTCGCAGCCTGCTGTACCCGCGCACCGACACCGGGCGCAGCGGCTTGAGGTCGTACGCCGCCATGCCCGCCAGTTCCCCGGCGAACTCCGTGTCGACCAGCACGGTCCCGGGGCGGGCCACCGCCGTCAGGCGGGCGGCGATGTTCACCGCGGCCCCGTAGACGTCGCCGAAGCGGCTGAGGACGGCTCCTCGGGCGAGCCCGGTCCGCACCTGCGGCAGCCCCCGTTCCGCCTGGGTGCGGGCGGTGAGTTCGAGCGCCGTGTCGGCGGCCGAGGAAGCCGACTCGCACACGAAGAGCACCTCGTCACCGATGGTCTTCACCACCCGGCCCCGGCCGTCGGCGACCACGTCGCCGGTCAGGGTCTCGAACCGGTCGAGCACCCGGGCGAGTTCGGTGTTGTCCAGTCCGCGGGTCATCCGCGTGTAACCGACCATGTCGGTGAACCCCACGGCCCGGTACCGGACGTCGGCACCGCCGCCGGTGGGGACGGGGCCGTTCGCCGCGCTTCCCCCCGGCCCGTGTGCCGTGGATCCCGGGCCCTCCGGTCCGGCGAGCGCGTCCTTCCGAGCCTCGGCGAGCACCTGCCCGGTGTACGCCGCGAGGTGACGGCGCCACACGTGGCGTTGCAGCAGCTCGATCTCCGGAAGCAGTGCCGCGGCCCGGCCCGTCAGCTCGTCGTCCTGCGGGGGGACGCCCGGGGCCCGGTGCAACCAGGCCCAGAGGGTGTGCACCTGCCACTCGGCGAGCCGGGACAGATGGTGCCCGAGGGCGCGTGCCATCATCGTCTCGCTCTCCTCGGTGATGAGACCGGCCTCGATGAGACGTTCACCCGCGCGCAGTGCCTCCACGTCCGCGTCCGTGAACACCCGGGCGCCGTCGTCGGCCACCGGGAACCCCAGGGCGCGCCAGATCCGCGCCGTACGCTGGGGGTCCACCCCGGACCGTTCCGCGATGTCCCGCCTCGTCCAGACGCGGCCGCCACCGAGGAGCGCCTCCTCGACGGTTACCCGCGGCTCGTCGGGACCGGGCGGGGGCGCCGCCTCGTCGGCGCTCACGTGGTGTGCACGATCAGCACGTCGAGGTCCGCCTTCCGGGCGATGTCCGCGGGCACGGAGCCGAGGATGCGGCCGGCGAGCGAGCGCAGCCCCCGGTTGCCCACCACCAGGAGGTCGGCGGAACACTCCCGGGCGACCCCGGTCAGCGCGGCGACCGGTTCGTCCTGCACGGCGACCGACCGCACGTCGGCCGCCCCCTGCGCGCGGGCGCGGTCCCTGGCGGTGCGCAGGGTCTCCTCGGCGGGCGCCGAGCCCACCACCTGGTAGGCCTCGGCTCCCAGCTGGTCCTGGGCCAACGAGAGTTCGGTCCCGCGCATCGGCACGTACGCGCAGGCGATCACGAGTTCGGCCCCGCAGACGGCGGCGAGCCGGGCCGCCCCGTCGACCGCTGCCAACGACGACTCCGAGCCGTCCGTGCCGACCATGACGGTGCGGTAGGCGACCATGGCAACCTCCTTACTTAGAAGTAAGCTTACTGTGGAGTAAATTAGATGCGGTCGGCCCGTGAGGCAAGGGCGCGCCGCACGGCCCGGGGCCATCGGGCCCCGGTCGGCGGACCCGGGCACGGCGGCACGCCTCGGGCGCACCGGCCCGACCCGGGACGGACCGTGGCGCGGCCGTGGCGCCGTCACCGAGCCCGGACCGCCGCCGCCGACGACGACGAACGGTCGGGTGGCCGGTACGAGGCCGCGGGAAGCTCCCCTCCCTCCGACCCTTCGGTGCCGGCAGGCCCGCTGCGCGACCCGAATCTCGTGCCGGCCGGGCGAAGTCCGTTACGGCCGGAATGGGTGTCCGCTCGGTTGCGGGGTAGTCGAGCCGACACATCACCGAGAACACGCCGTGAGGAGGGGTTCGTCATGCGGGAGCCGCTGAAGGCCGTGCCGGTCCGCCGGGCGCTGTCGCATCGCGCCGGTCACTCCGGCCCGGGACGGGCCTTCACCGCGCCGGACACCCCATGGGACCTGCGTACTGCCTCGACGGCGCGCGAACGCCCCACGCGGCACGGCGCCGTCCAGGACCCCTTGCACGGCTTCGCTGCCGTGCGGCTGACCGTCCGTCGGACGTCCTGCGGCGGCCGATGTTTCCGACAGACCGAGGAAGGCAAGGTGAACCAGCCATGAGTACGGCAGAGCGGCAGACCCACGCCACCGACGAGTCGGTGAGCGTGCTGGTCTCGCGCGCCTCGCAACAGATGTCGGAGCTGGTCCGCGAGGAGATGCGGCTGGCACGGGCCGAAATGGCCCAGAAGGGCAAGCGCTACGGGAAGGGCGGAGGCCTCTTCGGCACAGCGGGCCTCGTCGGCGTCCTGGCGGCCCAGGCTCTGATCGCGACCTGTATCGCGGCCCTCGCCCTGGTCCTGCCGGTGTGGGCGTCCGCCCTCGTCGTCACCGCGGTGCTGGCGGCAGCGGCCGCCGTGGCCGCAGCGGCCGGGAAGAAGCAGATCGCGGAGGCCGGCTCGCCCGCCCCCGAGCAGACCGTCGACAGCGTCAAGGCCGATCTGGCCGAGATCAAGGAGAAGGCACACCGATGAATGAAGAATCCCGGACCAACATAGGCACCCCCGTGCCCGACGCCTCCGACCCGGAAGGGCTGCGCGAGCAGGTCGAGCAGACCCGCGACGAACTCGGGCGGACCGTCGAAGCGCTGGCCGCCAAGGCCGACGTGAAGTCACAGGCGAAGGAGAAGGCGGCCGCCGCGAAGGAGCAGGCCTCCGAGAAGGCCACCGTGGTGGCCGGCCAGGTCCGTGAGAAGGCGGAGCAGGCCACGCGGCTCGTCAAGGACAGGACCCCCGATCCCCTGCTGGAGAAGTCGGCCCAGGCCGCCGCCCAGGTGCGGGCGACCGCCACCCGGGCGGGACGGTTCGCGGCGGACCGGGCCCCCGGACCGCTGCGCGACGCGGCAAACCGCGCCGCCTCTGCCGCACGCTCCAAGCGCACCCCCCTGCTCGCGGGCGGTGCCCTGCTCACCGTCTTCCTCCTGGTGCGCCGGGGCCGGGGACGCCGATGAAGGCGTCGAGCATCCTCTACAAGCCGGTCGGCTTCGGGCTCGGTGCGGTGAGCGGCATGATCGCCAGTGCCGTGTTCAAGCAGACGTGGAAGGTCATCGAGGGTGAGGGCGACGCGCCCGACGCCTTGGACGAGGACCGTTCCTGGCGCCAGGTCCTGCTCGCCGCCGCTGTCCAGGGCGCCATCTTCGCCGTGGTCAAGGCCGCGGTGGACCGTTCCGGCGCCGTTGCCATGCGACGTACGACGGGTAGCTGGCCGGGCTGACCGACGGGTACCCGGCCGGGGCCGACCGTCAGGCGGCGCCGATCCCGTCCGGCCGGGCGGGCCGGCGCCGCCCGGTCGGCCCCGGGTTCGCCTTCGCCCTCCGGCGGAGCCACGCGCCCCTCGTGGGCCGACGGCCCGGGCCGACGCGCCGGGATCGGGCACGGATGCGGATGGTCTTGCGTGGTCAGTGGTCCTGCGTATGCCACTGGGGGCCGGGCGGCGGCCGGTGGCGAAGCCCCCCGCGGTCGTTCCCGGCACGACCACGCCCCCTCCTCCTTCCCATGGTCCTTCCCGGGGACGGGGAACGGCGGCGGGCGCTTCGGCGCCACGCCCGCCGCCGTCACCGGCCCGTTACCGCGGCCGGTTCCGCCGGCACCGCCTCCCGCGGTGACGACGGAGTCACCGACGTGCTCAACCCGGCATGACCCACTTCTGGTTGACCCCCGTGTGGCAGGTCCACAGGTGGAGTCTGGTGCCGTCGGCGGAGGAGACGCCGGAGGCGTCGAGGCACTTGCCGGACTGGGGGTTCTTCAGGGTGCCGTCGGTCTGGGGCACCCATTTCTGGGCGGTGGTGCCGTTGCAGCCGTAGAGCTGGATCTTCGTGCCGTCGGCCGTGGCGCCGCCTTGGACGTCCATGCACTTGCCCAGTGCGCGCAGTGTCTGGTCGGTGCCGGCCGTCCACGTCTGGGCAGCCGACCGGTTGCAGGTCCAGAGCTGGATCTGGGTGCCGTCGGCGTTCGCCCCGTTCGCGACGTCGACGCACTTGCCGCCGATGCCCGTGATGGCGCCCACCCTGGGGCCCGTGGTGCCTCCGAGTTCCTTGATGCGGACGTTGCGGAAGGACACCTCGTCGCCGTCGCCGTGGTTCTGCAGGCCGATGTGCCCCTGCTGGAGACTGCGGGCGGGGTCGGTGTTGGTGAAGTCGTTGATCTGGGTCCCGTTGAGGAAGACCCGCAGGCGCTCGCCCTCGACGCGGATCTCGTAGGTGTTCCACTCGCCGGGAGGATTGAGGGCGCTGTCCCGGGCCGCCAGGTCGGCGGACCTGAAGCCGTACACGGAGCCCGTGGTGCGGTCCGGGGAGTCCGTGGCGTCGATCTGGATCTCGTACCCGTTGCCGACGGCCGACCACGGGTCGTCGGAGGCCGGGAAGCCCAACAGGACGCCGGAGTTGTCGTCTCCGGCCTGGCGCCAGTCGAGCTTCAGGGAGTACGCCCCGTACTCCTTGGCCTGGTACCACAGCATGCCGAGGCCGCCCTGTGAGGTGAGGGTGGAGTCCGCGTGCGTGAAGGAGCCCGGCCCGGCCTGCTTCCATCCGGCCGTGCCCGAGGTCCCGAACAGCGTGGTGTAGCCGGTCTCCGGCCGGCAGTCGGCCTCCGTGGCGCCGGCGGACCAGCGGATGCCGCCGAGCAGATGGCGGCGGAACGCCGGGTCGGTGTAGGACTCCTCCGTGTGGCCGCCACCCGTGTAGAACGCGCGTCCCCCCTGGTAGTCCTTGCACCAGGCGATGGGGTGGTCGCCGCCCATGGAGCCGCCGCTGTAGCTCGACTCGTCGAGGGAGGCCAGCACATGGGCGGTCGTACGCGGGTTGGCGCGGTAGTTGTACCACTCGTCGGTCCGCTGCCAGGAAGGGCCGAGGTGGGCGGTGGCGTCGTGCGCGCGGTCCTCCACCCGGACCGTGGCCGGCTGGATCGCCGGATGGGACTGGAACAGGGCGCCGGCCAGGCCCGCGTACCAGCTCCAGTCGTATTCCGTGTCGGCCGCCGCGTGGATGCCGACGTAGCCGCCACCCGCCGCGATGTAGCCCTCGAAGGCGGTCTGCTGGGCGGCGTCGAGGACGTCACCGGTGGTGGAGAGGAAGACCACGCTCTCGTAACCGGCCAGGTTGGCCGGGGTGAAGGCGCCGGGGTCCTCGGTCGCCGTGACGGTGAAGCCGTGGGCCGCCCCCAGTTCGCGCAGGGCGGTCAGTCCCTCGTCGATGGAGGAGTGGCGGAACCCGGCGGTCCTGGAGAAGACCAGCACGTCGTACGCGGGGTCCGCGGCGGCCGCGGCCGGGCGGGTGGAGGGGACGGGCCCGGGGGCGTCGGCAGCGGCGGCGGTCAAGGGCAGGGCGGTGGCGCAGAGCAGGCCGCAGACCGCCCGGGAGGCGAGGCGCAGGAGACGTCCGCTCATGGCAGGATCCACTTCTGGTTGTCGGCGGCGAGGCAGGTCCACAGGTGGAGTCTGGTGCCGTCGGCGGAGGAGACGCCGGAGGCGTCGAGGCACTTGCCGGACTGGGGGTTCTTCAGGGTGCCGTCGGTCTGCGGGACCCATTTCTGGGCGGTGGTGCCGTTGCAGCCGTAGAGCTGGATCTTCGTGCCGTCGGCCGTGCCGCCGCCTTGGACGTCCATGCACTTGCCCAGTGCGCGCAGTGTCTGGTCGGTGCCGGCCGTCCACGTCTGGGCAGCCGACTGATTGCAGGTCCAGAGCTGGATCTGGGTGCCGTCGGCGTCCGCCCCGTTCGCGACGTCGACGCACTTCCCGCCGAAGCCCGCGATGCGGCCGCTCCGGGCGGGCGTCGCGGTGGTGGTCAGGGTGAAGTCGTCGACGTCGAAGAGGGACCCGCTGCCGCCCTTGAAGACGAGGTACAGGGTGGTGGTCGTGGCGGGGCGGCCGGTGAGGTTCGCGGACACGTCCCGGAAGGTCTCCCAGCCCCCGGTGACGGGGACGGCCGCGGAGCCCAGCAGGGTGCCGGTGGGGGAGCCGGCACGTACCTCCAGAGTGCCGCCACTGCCGCCGGAGGAGACCCTCGCGGTCAGTGAGGTGGCGTTGGCCAGCAGGTAGGGCGTGAAGGAGATCCAGTCGCCGTTGTCGATGGTGCCGACCGTCCTGCCGCCGTTCGCCGCAGCCTTGTCGATGACCGACACGCCCGCGGAGTCCCCGTAGTGCTCGGCCTGGCGCTTGCTGCCCTGGCTGACGTTCTGGTCGTGGGTGGTCAGGGCGGGCTGTCCGTTCGCGCCCTTGTCCGTGTACTCGGCGTCCCAGACACCGAAGATGTTGGCGTTGGGGTCGTGTTCGCCGTCGGCGATGGTCTGCACGGTGCCGGAACAGCCGGTGGCGGATGTCTGCGGGTGGCCGTGGCTGTCGTGGCCGATGATGAAGGTGACCTTGACCCTGGAGCAGTCGACCGTGCCGTCCTCCGGATCGGTGACGGTGACCCTGAAGGGCACCGCGGTGCCGGGGTCGATGACGGCGCCGTCGGCCGGGAGCTCCAGGCTGACGGTGGGCGCGGTGTTGCCGACGGTGACGATGACCGAGGCCGTCGCGGTGTTCCCGGTCCCGTCGGACAGCGTCAGCTCCGCCGTGTAACGGCCGTTGGTGGTGTAGGTGTGCGAGGGGTTGGCCGCGGTCGAGGTGGTGCCGTCGCCGAACTTCCAGGCGTAGCTCAGGGGGTCCCCGTCGGGGTCCGAGCTGCCGGAGGAGGAGAACTGGACGGTGAGGGGCGCCTTGCCCGAGGTCCGGTCCGCGGCGGCCTTGGCCAGCGGCGAGCGGCCCCCGGTGACGTTCTCGATGCGGTAGAGCGCGCTGTTGGCGTCGCCGTTGAAGTAGCCGGTGCCGTAGTCGAGGACGTACAGGGCGCCGTCCGGACCGAAGGACATGTCCATGATCTGCGTGCCCTGCCACGGGAAGGCGTTGATCGACTGCACGGCTCCGTCGGTTCCCTGCTCGACGCGCTTGATCCACTTGCGCCCGAACTCGCCGGCGAAGAAGTCACCGTCGAAGCTCGCGGGGAACTTGACCGTGGAGGTGGAGGCGGCGTCGTAGCGGTACACGGGGCCGCCCATGGGGGACTCCGAGCCGTTGCCGAACTCCGGTACCGAGCCGCCGTCGTACGGGATCCAGGCCGGCTGGGCCGGGGGCAGGTCGGTCAGGCCGGTGTTGCGCGGCGAGGTGTTCCTGGGGGCGGTGCAGGAGAAGGCGGCCCCGGACGCCGACGTGGCGAAGTCGTAGTCCACGTAGGCGTTGTTCCTGCCGGTGCAGTAGGGCCAGCCGAAGTTGCCGGCCTTGGTGATCCGGTTGAACTCGACCTGTCCCGCCGGCCCCCGGGAGGTGCTCGCCGTGCCCGCGTCGGGACCGTAGTCACCCAGGTACACGATGCCGGTGGCCTTGTCGACGCTCATCCGGAAGGGGTTGCGGAAGCCCATCGCGTAGATCTCGGGCCGGGTCCGCGCGGTGCCCGGCGGGAAGAGGTTGCCCGACGGGACGGTGTATCCGCCGTCGGCACCGACCTTGATGCGCAGCACCTTGCCGCGCAGGTCGTTGGTGTTGCCCGCCGACCGCTGGGCGTCGTAGGCGGGGTTGCGGTCGGGCCGCTCGTCCAGGGGTGAGAAGCCGTCGGAGGCGAAGGGGTTGCTGTCGTCGCCGGTGGACAGGTACAGGTTGCCCTGCCCGTCGAAGTCGATGTCGCCGCCGACGTGGCAGCACAGGCCACGGCTCGCGGGGACGTCGAGGACCTTCTTCTCGCTGGCGTTGTCCAGGGTCCCGTCGGTCCTCAGGACGAACCGCGAGAGCCGGTTGACGCCGTCGAACGGTGTGAAGTCGGCCGCGGAGCCGCCCGCGGGGGCGTCTCCCGCCGGGGTCGACAGCTTCGGGGCGTAGTAGAGGTAGACGAAGCGGTTGGTGGTGAAGCCCGGATCCACCCCGACGCCCTGGAGGCCCTCCTCGTCGTGTGCGTAGACGTCCAGCCGGCCGGCCACCTTGGTGGTGCCGGCGGCGTCCGTGAGACGCAGGGTGCCGTCCCGTGAGGTGTGCAGGACAGATCTGTCGGGCAGCACGGCGAGCGTCATGGGCTCACCGGTCTCGGCCACGCCCTTGGCCAGGGTGACCTGCTGGAACACGTCGGCAGCCGCGGGTGCGGCCTCGGCCGGTGCTTGCTGGGCGGTGAGGGCGCCCGCGGCGACGAGCAGAGCGCAGACGAGCGCCGCGAGGGGCCGGGTGGGTCTCCTGTGCACGCGAATCCTCCGTGGGGGACGGGATCGGGGTGGAGCACAGGCGCGCGCCGTCGCGCCGGGGGACGGGTGCCCACAGGGGGAGGGGAGGGCACCCGGCCCGTGTCGTCCGGTTCAGATCAGGAAGGTAATGGCTTTCGCCCCGGCCAGATACCCCTTTGACGCACCCGGTCGCTACTTCCTCCAGTAGCGGGACAAAGGGACGAGGTGGGAGCCGTGATCACGCGGGACGAATTCCCGGACGGGGCCGACCGCCGTGCGGCGCAGCCGGCTGACGCGCTGTCAGCGATGGTCCGCCGCTCGGAGGGCGAGAGGGCGGGGCGGCGCCCGCCCTCTCCGGCCGAACGGGCCACCGGCGGGTTCGCGGCCGCCGGTCGTGGGTAGGCGCGCCGTGCGCCCGGCCGGCCCGGCGGGTCGCCCGCCGCCGTGCGACAGCACCGGTTGCGAGGAACCACCCGCGCCCCCGGACCACCGCCGCTCACGCGGGCGGGCCGGTCCGCCGGTGGCCCGGCCTCCGATCTGCGAACTAGTGTGCGGACAGGGTAGGGGCAGCAGAGCGGACAGTCGGAGAAGAGGTCGCATGGGGACGGTCGTCCATGTACCGCAGACGCGGGACATGATCGGAGCGGAGCTGTCGGGGGACGAGGCGCTCAGCGCGCTGCGCCACTACGGCGGGCGAAAACTCCTGCTCGACGCGTTCACGCGGTTCCGGTACGCCGACGGGTTCAGCTACGCGAGGTCCCTCGGGTTCCAGGTGGTCGTCGGCATGGTCCCCTTCGTGATCGCGCTGGTGGGCGTCGCCACGACCGTGCACACCGAAAGCATCGCCCGCGTCATCGAGCTGACGCTGGGACGGATCGCCCCCGGTGCCAGCGTCGAACTCGTACAGGGGGCGCTGCGGGACACCCGCCGCAGCGCCGGGTCCACCTCGGGGGCGCTCGCCATGTGGCTGGGCCTCGGCTTCGCCCTGCTCAACCTCGCCTCGGCGATGGGCCAGATCGAGCGCGGCTGCAACCGCATCTACGGCATCGAGCGCGACCGCCCCTTCCTCGCCAAGTACGGTCGCAGCCTGCTGCTGGCGGTCGCCGCGGGACTGCCGCTGATGCTCGGGTTCCTCGTCATGGTCGCCGGCCAGGCCGTCGGGGACTCGGTGGTGCAGGCCCTCGGCTGGTCCCGGTCCTGGCTCCGCTGGTGGGGCGTCCTGGAAGTGCCCGTCGGCACGGTCCTCGCCGGACTGGCCTCCGCCGTGATCTTCCGCTGGTCGCCCCGGCGGGTGCAGCCGGGGTACACGTGGCTGGCCTTCGGCTCCGCCGTCCACCTGGTGCTGTGGGTCGCGGCCACCTGGCTGCTGGCGGCGTACGTCGCCAAGAGCGGATCGTTCGGCGCCGTGTACGGGCCGCTGACCGCCTTCGTGGCGCTGCTGCTCTGGGCCAATCTGACCGGCGTCGTCCTCTTCCTCGGCATCGCGTTCGCCGCCCAGCTGGAGGCTGCCAGGGCGGGTATCACCGACCCCGTGCACCCGGACCCCGGTTCCGGCCCCTGACGCGCCCGGTGAACGGGCCGGACCGGGCCATGGGGGGCGGCGGACCCGGTCCGCCGGCACCCGAAGGCATCGGGCGGCGCAGGCGGGGCAGGCGCGAGTCATGCAGGGAAGCCACGCACAGCCCGCCCCCCACTCACTCCTCGGCATGCCACTGCGCGGGGCCCATGCCGCTGAGAGCCTGCCGCCCCGCGGTGGCGCGGGACGCCACCGGTTGCGCAGACGCCGCAGAGGCGCCTGGCACCGGCGCCTACTGGCCTACCGGGAGGTGGAGCTGGTGCAGGCGCAGGGGCGGGGGAGCGACGAGGCGCAGTGCCTGCTCCTCGTCCACGTGCGCAAGGTGGTCGGCCAGGTGACGTTCCGCCTCTGCGCTTCCTGCGCGGAGGGGGTCATCACCGACGTGCTCATCGAGAAGCAGTTCCATCACAGCGGGCTGGGCACCAGGGCGCTGTCCCATCTGCGCGCCCGGCACCCGGGAGTCGTGTGGCGGACCACGCTGGACCGGCGTGTGACGCGTGACCTCATGCGCCGGATGCGGGTGCCGAGGCAGGCGAAGGGCGCCCGGTGTGCCCACGGGACCGCCTGACGTCACCGGATCCGCCCCGGCGCCCCTCGCGGGGCCGGGCCGACCGTGCTCGTGGCACCCGACGGGTCGGCCGGTCCCGCGCCGTTCGGGGCACGCACGAGGGATCAGGCCTGTACGGCCTGCCGCCCCGGGTCCCTGAGGGACCCGGGGCGGCAGCGCGTCGAGCGGCGTCAGGCCGCATCGACGACGGGCACCGTCCCTGGGAAAGGCCACCAGGAGCATCGGCCGACACGGGCGGAGTGGGAACCGGTGGCGAGACCCACGGGTTCCGCACCTACCATCGCACCGTGTCCGTCGACCTCTTCGCAGGCATCTGCGTCGCCGACCTCCCCGTGGCGATGGCTTGGTACGAGCGTCTGTTCGGCTCGCCGCCCACCTTCGTGGCGAGTGACACCGAGGCCGTGTGGGAGCTGGCCGAGCACCGGTCCGTATTCGTCGAACACCCGCCCGAGCACGCCGGTCACGCCCTGCACACCGTCTTCGTCGACGACCTCGACGCCCTCGTCGCCGGGATCGCCGACCGTGGCCTGGAGCCCGCGAGGCGGGAGACCTACGCACACGGCGTGCGCAAGGTGACGTACCAGGACCCCGAGGGCAACGAGAGCGGTTTCGGCGGCGCTCCCTGCCGAGCGCGGACCGCACGGGCCACCTCTCCCCCCGCTGCTGACCCACCGGGGCCGTGCCGGGGTGCCGGCCACCCGACGACACCGTCCCGGCGCTGACGCGCGGTCACCGGCGTACGCCGCCTGCTGCTCACACTCACGCCTCCGGCCCACACACGTACGGAACGGCCGCGCTCCGGTGGGAGAGCAGCCGTTCCGTACGGTGTGAGGTCCGCGGGACGCCGGATCAGGCGTGGCGGTGGGAGTGACGGTTACCGGTGACGAGGCGGTAGAGGGCGAGGAGTATGACGGAGCCGACGATGGCCGCGATCCACGTGGACAGGTCGAAGAAGCCGTCGATGGAGTCGACGCCGAAGATCACCTTGCCGAGCCAGCCCCCGAGAAGGCCACCCGCGATGCCGATCAGCATGGTGATGATGATGCCGCCCGGGTCCTTGCCCGGCATGAGCGCCTTGGCAATGAGGCCCGCGAGCAGTCCGATGAAAATCCAGGCGATGATGCCCATGATGCCTCTCCTACCTCTTCGCATAAAGACGATGTCAAGGGATCGTCTGCACCGCTCGGCCACTTTCAAACACCCTTTTTTCAGCACCGGCTCCCGGGAGGGGATGGGGTGGCGGGGGCGGGCCGGACGGACCGGGAGCCGTACGGGGCGGGAGCGGCGGACGGTGTCGCGTGAGGTGCGTGACGGCCCGGCCGCCGCTGGACCGGGGAAGAGGTCCCGGACGGTCCTCGCGTGGCGCGGAGGAGGCGCAGGCCGCGCGGTGCACCCGGCGCTCCCGGAGGAGCCGGCCCCGGAGCCGGCAGCGCACTCCTCGGCTCCGTCGCGGAACCGGGACGCACGCCCGAGGCGTCGCGCACCCGTCGCCGGAGCGGAACCCGGGCCGGCGTGCGCGGCCACTCTGTTCGACTTCTCGTCTACTCGCCTACTCGACTTTTCGACTGTTCGACCGGGGGATCCGGTGGGCGAGCGAGCACGACTCCCACCCGACGGCCCCGCTCGGCCACCGGCGGGAGGCCGACACGTCGCCCGGAAACCGCCGTGGCACACCCCACCGGGACGGTAGATTCGAACGATGCGATCACAGAGCGGCTCCGTCCCTCGACCGGCGCGGGGGCAGGGCCGGCTCCTGGCCGTCAGCGACCTCCACGTCGGCATCGCCGACAACCGTCCCCTCGCCGACAGCCTGCACCCGTCGTCCGACGAGGACTGGCTCATCGTCGCGGGGGACGTGGCCGAACAGGCCGGGGAGGTCGAGCGGACACTCGAACTGCTCGCGGGGCGCTTCGCCCACGTGGTGTGGACCCCGGGCAACCACGAGCTGTGGACGGTGGAACGCGACCCGGTACGGCTGCGCGGGCAAGCGCGGTACGAGCACCTCGTCCAGGTGTGCGCTGAGCTGGGCGTCACGACACCCGAGGACCCCTACCCCCTCTGGCACGGGCCGGACGGCCCCGTGGCCGTGGCCCCGCTGTTCCTGCTGTACGACTACACGTTCCGCGTGCCCGGGACGGCGACCAAGGAGGAGTCGCTCGCCGCCGCCCACGAGGCGGGCGTCGTCTGCACGGACGAATACCTCCTCCACCCCGACCCCTACCCGACCCGGGACGACTGGTGCCGGGCGCGGGTGGCCCGGACCGAACAGCGCCTGGCCGCGCACGATCCAGCCGTCCCGCTCGTCCTGGTGAGCCACTGGCCGCTGCTGCGCGAGCCCACCTCCATCATGTGGTACCCGGAGTTCGCCCAGTGGTGCGGCACGGAACTCACCGCCGACTGGCACCGCCGCTTCAACGTGACGGCCGCCGTCTACGGCCACCTGCACATCCCGCGCACGACGTGGCACGACGGCGTGCGCTTCGAGGAGGTCTCGATCGGCTACCCCAGGGAGTGGCGCAAGCGCGGCCACCCCCGCGGCCTGCTGCGGCAGATCCTTCCGTACGAGGAGGAGCGGCCCGGGGAGCGGCCCGAGACTCCGGCAGGTGAGGCACCGTGATCGAACGACTGCTCCCCCCGTACGTCGCGAGCGCGGACACCCACGAGACCGACGCCCCCGCGGGAACCCTCTACCCGGAGGAGGAGGCACTCGTCGCCACGAGTGTGCCCAAGCGCAGGCACGAGTTCGCGGCGGCGCGCGGCTGTGCGCGGCGTGCCATGGCGGCCCTCGGGATACCCCCGGCCCCGGTCCTGCGCGGCCGGCGAGGCATGCCGTTGTGGCCCGTGGGATGCGTCGGCAGCATGACGCACTGTGCCGGTTACCGCGCGGCGGTGCTCGCCCGGGCGTCCGAGGCCAGGGGGCTGGGCATCGACGCCGAGCCGAACGAGCCGCTTCCGCCCGACGTGTGGGAGGTGATATCGCTGCCGTCGGAGCGGGCCCGGACCTACCCGGCGGCCGGCGGAACCACGCCCCACTGGGATCGGCTGCTGTTCTGCGCCAAGGAGAGCGTCTTCAAGGTGTGGTACCCGCTCACCCTGACGGAACTCGACTTCAGCGAGGCCGACATCACCTTCCACCTGGATCCGGGAACCACCGCCGAGGGCTCCTTCACCGCCGAACTGCTGCGCACGGACCCGGTGGTACCGACGTCGCTGAGGGGACGATGGCTGGTGGACGGCGGCTTCGCGGTGACCGCGATCGTGCTACCGGCAGTGTGAGGCGGCGGCCGCGGGCCTCAGCCGAGGGGCCGGCCGCAGCGCAGGTTCCACCGCCCGGTGCGCCCGCTGAGCTCGGTGAGACTCAGCGGCGCGACGTCCAGCCGCCAGAAGGCCGTGACCGGAAGCGCCAGGGCGTGGACGACCGCGGCGCGCACCACGGCCGGCTCCACGACGGCCAGCACCCGGCTCCCGGCGCGGGCCGGTGACTCCGGCCCGCCCACCGCCTCCGCGGCGGCCGCCTCGAGGAAGCCGCCCACACGGGCGGCCAGGCCGAGCAGGGACTCGCCCCCGTGCGGGGCGGCCGAAGGGTCGGTCAGCCAGGCGGACAGCGCGTCCGGCTCGGCGGCCCCGACCTCGGACAGCCGCTGCCCGCTCCACCGGCCCATGTCCCAGTCCGCGAGGGTGACTTCCGGGCGGGCGGGGACGCCGAGGGCTTCGGCCGTCCACCTGCACGGCCCGGAGGAGCCGTGCGCATACCGGTCGGCGTCCGGTACCCTCCCGGCCGCGGCAGCCGCGGCGGCTCCGCGTATCCCGGCCTCGTCCAACGGGGCGTCATGGGCGAAGCGCGCCTCCCGTACACCGGCGTTCATGGCCGGTGCGATCAACATCACCCGAACCGCCATTCCCTGGCTCCCCTCCCTGACCAGCGGCCTCACAGGCCGTCACCCATGGGACCACGGACCGCGCCGGGGGTGGTGGCCGCCCACGCACCGTGGCGGGGGCGGAGCGGTAGGCGGTATGGTCACGGCAACCACGACGAAGGTGTGACGGAAGTCCGGTGAGAGTCCGGCACGGTCGCGCCACTGTGTACCCGTATCGCTACGGGAAGTCAGACCCGGCTCCTTCGTCTCAGGCACCACGACAGGGACGCGTGTTCCCGCAGGAGGTTCTGCCATGGCTCAGTCTGCCGCCCCCACCACCGCCGCACCCGTCATCACGCCCATCTCGGCGAAGGCCATCGCCCCCTGGGCCGTCTTCTTCGGGATCCTCATGCTCGTCCTGCTCTACTTCGTCGGCGCCGAACAGGGCGCCACCGCGGTCATCTCGGGCGAGGCCGTGCACGAATGGGTCCACGACGGCCGTCACCTTCTCGGCTTCCCCTGCCACTGAGGATTCGGGGATCCAGGGGAACGTCTCATGAACTCCGTATCGGTCCGTGCCCTGCTCGTCCGCGGCATGATCGCGGGCCTCGTCGCCGGAGCACTCGCTCTCGCCGTGGCCTACTTCCTCGGCGAGTCCCGGGTGGACGCCGCCATCGCGCTGGAGGAGTCACACGCCCACACCCACACCCATGAACACGGCGAGGAACTGGTCAGCCGCACGATGCAGGCCACCGGCGGCCTCGCCACCGGCATCCTCGTGTTCGGCGTCGCGGTCGGCGGCATCGCCGCGCTCGTCCTCTGCTACGCCCTCGGGCGGATCGGCGCCTTCGGCCCCAGGGCCACGGCGGCACTGATCGCCGGAGCCGCCCTCCTCACGGTGTACGTCGTGCCGTTCCTCAAGTACCCGGCCAACCCGCCGGCCGTCGGCGACCCCGACACGATCGGGCAGCGCACGGGACTGTTCTTCCTGATGATCGCGCTCAGCGTGCTGCTGGCGGTGGCGGCCGTCCTCACCGGCAGACATCTCGCGCAGCGGCTCGGCAACTGGAACGCGTCCATCGCCGCCGGCGCGGGCTACGTCCTGGTGATCGGCCTCGCCTACGCCTTCCTGCCCTCCTTCGACGAGGTGGGCGCCGACTTCCCGGCCAGTCTGCTGTGGCAGTTCCGGCTGTCCACCCTCGCCGTCCAGGTGACGTTCTGGGCCGCCTTCGGGCTCGTCCTCGGCTACCTCACGGAGCGCCTGCTGGCCGGTGCGGCCGCGACCGGCCATGCGGCGCCACGCGGAGCGGGGGTCGGCGCGGGGTCCGTGCACTGACGGTCGCGCGCCGCTGCGGCGGAGCCGGCTGAGGAGTGGACCCCCCCGGAACGGGCGGGGGGTCCACTCCCGCGTACTGTCCGCGTGCGGTGTCAGGCCGCGCGCGGCCTGGGTCGTTCGTGTGGTGGTGCCCGCGTCCGGGGTCCCCCTCCGTGGGCCGCCCGGCCGGCGGCATCATCGTTCCCGGCCCGCTCCCTCCGGCGACACCGGGCCGGCCGCCGTGCCGTCCCCGGCCGGGGGAGTGGCGGCGCGCCATTCGAGGCGGTAGTGCGTCACCATTCGAGGCGGTAGTGCCTCAGCCGGTAGCCGGACGCGACCAGTCGCATGCCCACCGACGTCATCACGCGCTGCGACCCGATGTTGTCGAGTTCGGCGTCGCCGGTCACCGCGGTCACTCCCTCCGAGCGGGCGAGGCTCAGTAGGGCTCTCAGCGCCTCGGAGGCGTAACCCAGGCCGCGCGCCGAGCGGACCAGGCCGAAGCCGACGGTGACCCGGCCGGTGGCGTCCGGCCCGCCGTGGAAGCCCACGCCGCCGATCGCCAGCCCGTCCGAGCGGCGGCGTATCTCGTAGGGGCCGAACGGCTGTGCGCCGCCGGGCCCGGTGCAGGCCTCCAGGTACCGGCGGACGGCGGCCCGGTCGCCGGCGGTCGGGTAGCCCGGCGCCCACCGTGCTCCGGGCGGAGGGCCGTCCGCGCATCCGCGCTCCACGGCCTCGGCTGCGGCGGCGGTCAGCGGATGCAGGATCAGACGGCGTGTCACAAGGTTGTCCATGGCAGCCGGAGTACCACCCGGGGCGGGGGAGACGCACCCGTAATAGTCCGCGAGTTACCCCGTATCGCTGATAAGTGTCACGCATTAGCATCGTTAACATGCTGGTGTTAACGTAGAGGCGTAACGGGTCCGCGGAGGCGGCACCGCCCCGTCCGTCCAGGAGGAACGTCATGAGTGAGCAGCGCACCGCCACCTCGCGCAGGGTGGCTGTCGTCACCGGGGGGTCGCGGGGTATCGGACGGGCGAGCGCCGAACGGCTGGCGGCGGACGGATGCGCGGTCGTGGTCAACTACGCGGGCAACAGGACCGAGGCCGAGGCGGCGGTGGCCGCCATCACGGCTGGGGGCGGGGAGGCCCTCGCCCACCGTGCGGACGTCGCCGACGAGTCGGCCGTGGCCGCCCTCTTCGACGCGGCCGAGGAGGCTTTCGGGGGCGTCGACGTGGTCGTCCACGCCGCGGGGATCATGACGCTGGCGCCGCTGGCGGACTTCGATCTGGACGCCTTCGACCGCATGCAGCGCACCAACGTGCGGGGCACGTTCGTCGTCGGTCAGCAGGCGGTGCGCCGCCTGCGTGACGGGGGAGCGATCATCAACTTCTCCAGCTCGGTCCTGGGGCTGGCCCTACCCGGTTACAGCGCCTACGCGGCCACCAAGGGGGCGGTGGAGGCCATGACACCCGTCCTCGCCCGGGAGGTCCGCGGCCGGGACATCACGGTCAACGCCGTCGCGCCCGGGCCGACCGCCACCGCCCTGTTCCTGGACGGCAAGGACGAGGAGACCATCGCGAGGATGGCCGCGCAGCCCCCGCTGGAACGGCTCGGCGAGCCGCAGGACATCGCCGAGGTCGTCTCCTTCCTCGCCGGTCCGGCCCGCTGGGTCAACGGCCAGGTGCTGCGGGCCAACGGCGGCATCGTCTGACGCCCGCGGCCGGTG
>NZ_JBEXWB010000103.1:0-17480 GCF_040629645.1 Streptomyces sp. NPDC005899
CCGGGCGTCCCGCGGCCTCGACGGCACACCGCGTCCGGCGCCGCACGAGGGCCCGCCGGGCAGCACGGCCCGGTGGTCAGGCGGACCGGGTGGTCAGGCGGACCCGCCGCCGGACGCGGACCTGGTGAGCAGCGCCACGGGCCGGTCCGCGAAGAGCTCCGCCAGCGCGACCGAGCCGCCCCCGAACTCCCGCCCCGGGGACAGCTCGTCGTGCCACGGCCCCTCGTCGGGCAGGGTCAGCGCGGTGTCGCGCCAGCCGCCCTCCTCCGCGAGGCGCAGCGACAGCCTGGTCACGGCGGTGACCACCTCGCCGGACCGGCAGAACGCCAGGCAGTGGGAGGCCGCCGGGCCCCGCGAGGTGAGCGGGGCGTACGTCCCCGACTCGCCGAAGGCGTCCGGGCGCTCCCGCCGCGACCGCAGGGCGGCCGTCGTGATCCGGGCCTTCTCGTCCGGCTCCCCGGTGGGCTCGGCGAAAGACCGGCGGTTGTCCGGGTCGACCAGCGCGATGTACTCCCGCTCCGTGCCCTGGTACAGGTCGGGCACACCCGGCATCGTCAGGTGGACCAGCGCGGCGCCCAGCACGTTGGCCCGGACGTGGGGTTCGAGCGAGTCGGCGAACCGGGTCATGAGCGACCGCGCCTCACCCTCGTCGGCGCCCGGACCCGCCGCCACGAAATCCGTCACCGCACGCTCGTACGCGGGGTCGGGCTCGGTCCAGCTGGTGAACAGGCCCGCCTCCCGCACGGCCTTCAGCAGGGCGGGCGCCAGCCTCCCCGCAGCCTCCCCGGCGGGCAGGCCGGCGCAACCGTACGCCGACTGCCATGCCTGCCACGCCAGCTGCGGATCGGGGGCCGCCACGGGGGCCGCCCGCGTCAGCCGCGCCACCAGGGAGGACCACCGCTCGGGACATTCGGACAGGACCGCGATCCGGGCCCGTACGTCCCCGCTCCGCTTGGTGTCGTGCGTGGTCAGCACCGTGCCGGTGGCCGGCCAGTCGCGGGCGATGCGGGCGCAGAAGGCGTGGAAGTCCTCCGGGCTCACCGCGGGCCGGCCGGGGTCGCCGCCCACCTCGGTCGCCGAGATCAGCGGCACGTACCGGTAGAAGGCCGTGTCCTCGACGGACTTGGCGTGCAGTGCTGACGCGGTCTGGGCGAACCGGGCGCAGAACGCCGCGTGGTCCGGTCCGTCGCCGAGGCGGCCCAGGGCCAGCGCCCGCACCACGTCGACGGCGTCCGCCTCCTCGGGGACGGAGAACACCGCTCGGGCGTCCCGCACCGCGTCGTCCGGCAGGGTCGCTTCCGCGATCTCGGTGAGGGGCCCGCCCGCCGTGACGTACGGGCGGTACACAGGCACCCGCACCAGCAGCTCGCGCACCGCCGTGCGCAGGGCCCACGGGGCGTGGTCGCGCAGGTCGGGGTCCGTGGCGCAGGCCTGGACGGCGAGGCGCGTGAGCCACTCCGTCTCGGCGGCGAGGTCGTGGCTGACGACCCGGTAGGCCGCCCGGCGGACCGTGGCCGCCCAGTAGCCGCCGCGGTCCCCGGGCGGGCCCGCGAAGTCCCGGTAGCGGCCGAGCAGGTCGGCCGCCCCCATCGCGTCGGTGAAGACCCCGTCGACGCGGTGCAACGCGTCGTACCCGGTCGTCCCCGCGACGGCCCAGCCCGCGGGAAGCGCCTCGGAGCCGGTCAGGATCTTCTCGACGACCGTCCACCGCCCCTCGGCGGCGCGGCTCAGCCGCTCGAGGTACGCGGCGGGCTCGGCGAGGCCGTCCGGATGGTCGATGCGCAGACCGTCCACGACTCCGTCCGCGGCCAGGCGCAGGATCGTGCCGTGGGTCGCGTCGAAGACGTCGGGGTGCTCCACCCGCACCCCGATGAGGTCGGAGATGGTGAAGAACCTCCGGTAGTTCAGCTCGGTGCGCGCCAGGCGCCACCAGGCGAGCCGGTAGTGCTGGGCGGCCAGCAGCTGCGGCAGGGGGAGACCGGCCGTACCCGCGCGCAGGGGGAACTCCTGCTCGCCGTAGCGGAGCACGGGCGTGCCGTCGTCCCGCTCGCCGACCTCGAAGCCGCCGCTCTCCTCACCGATCCGCCCGGCGAGGACCGGCAGCAGGATCTTCCCCCCGCCGGCCGTCCAGTCGATGTCGAACCAGTGCGCGTAAGGGGATTCCCGGCCCTCGCGCAGCACCTCCCACAGCGGCCGGTTGTGGCGGGGAGCGGCCGCCATGTGGTTGGGCACGATGTCGAGGACGATCCCCAGTCCGTGGGCGCGGGCGGTGGCGGCCAGCCGGCGCAGCCCCTCCTCGCCGCCGAGCTCGGCTCGCACCCGGCTGTGGTCGACGACGTCGTAGCCGTGCCCGGATCCGGGCACGGCCTCCAGGACGGGGGACAGGTGCAGGTGGGAGACGCCGAGCCCGGCGATGTACGGCACGGCGTCTGCGGCGGCTGCGAACGGGAAGTCCGGTTGGAGCTGCAGCCGGTACGTGGCGGTGGGCGTCATGGACACCTACGTACCCAACCTGACGGCCTCTGTGTCACCTGACGCCGCACCAGCTGCCCGCCGGCGGTCCCCGGCCCGGCCCGGGTGACCCTTTCGGCCTACGCCGGACGCTTGAGCACCGTCAGACTGCGCCCGATGAGGGTCACCCGTTCGCCCGCGGAGACCTTCGGCCCGGCGCCCGGGGGGACGCCGTCCGGGACTGCCGTGTCCACGACGACCTGCCACCGCTTCCCGTGGTGCGCCGGAACGGTGAACTCCAGGTTCTCGGCGCCCGCGTTGAACATGAGCAGGAAGGAGTCGTCGGAGATCCGCTCCCCGCGCGGCCCGGGCTCCGAGATCGCGTGACCGTTCAGGAAGACCGTCATCGCCTTGGCGTGGGCGGCCTGCCAGTCCCGCTGGGTCATCTCCTCACCCCGGGGGGTGAACCACGCGATGTCCGACAGCTCGTCGTGCGTGCCCTCCACGGGACGGCCGTGGAAGAAGCGCCTGCGCCGGAACACCGGATGGTCGCGGCGCAGCCAGACCATGGACCGGGTGAACTCCAGGAGGCTCGTGTCCGTGCCGTCGGCGGCGTCCGCGCCGTCGCCCCCGGGCGAGCGCGCGGCGTCCGGGTCGGGCCAGTGCACCCAGGAGAGCTCGTTGTCCTGGCAGTAGGCGTTGTTGTTCCCGCGCTGCGTACGGGCGAACTCGTCGCCGTGGCTCAGCATGGGCACGCCCTGGGAGAGCATCAGGGTGGCGATGAAGTTGCGCATCTGACGGCCGCGCAGCTCCAGCACCTCCTTGTCCTCCGTGTCACCCTCCGCGCCGCAGTTCCACGAGCGGTTGTGGCTCTCGCCGTCGCGGTTGCCCTCGCCGTTGGCCTCGTTGTGCTTGTCGTTGTACGAGACGAGGTCGTGCAGCGTGAACCCGTCGTGGCAGGTGGTGAAGTTGATGGAGGCCAGCGGGCGCCTGCCGTCGTCCTGGTAGAGGTCGGAGGAACCGGTGAGCCGGCCCGCGAACTCCGCCAGCGTCCGGGGCTCGCCCCGCCACAGGTCCCGCACGGTGTCCCGGTACTTGCCGTTCCACTCGGTCCACAGGGGCGGGAAGTTCCCCACCTGGTAGCCGCCCTCGCCGACGTCCCAGGGCTCGGCGATCAGCTTCACCTGGCTGACGACCGGGTCCTGCTGCACCAGGTCGAAGAACGAGGACAGGCGGTCCACCTCGTGGAACTGGCGCGCGAGTGTGGCCGCCAGGTCGAAGCGGAAACCGTCCACGTGCATCTCGGTGACCCAGTACCGCAGCGAGTCCATGATCAGCTGGAGGACGTGGGGGGACCGCATCAGCAGGGAGTTCCCCGTGCCCGTGGTGTCCATGTAGTACTGCGGGTCGTCCGTCAGCCGGTAGTACGAGGCGTTGTCCAGGCCGCGGAAGGAGAGCGTCGGGCCCAGGTGGTTGCCCTCCGCGGTGTGGTTGTACACCACGTCGAGGATCACCTCGATGCCCGCCTGGTGCAGGGCCTTCACGGCCTGCTTGAACTCGAGCACCTGCTCCCCGCGGTCGCCCCAGGAGGCGTAGGAGTTGTGCGGGGCGAAGAAGCCGATGGTGTTGTAGCCCCAGTAGTTGGCCAGGCCCGCGTCGGCGAGGCGGTGGTCCTGGACGAACTGGTGCACCGGCATGAGCTCGATCGCGGTGACGCCCAGCTCCGTCAGGTGGGCGATGATGTCGGGGTGCGCGAGCCCCGCGTACGTCCCCCGCAGCTCCTCGGGCAGGCCCGGGTGGAGCATCGTCAGGCCCTTGACGTGGGCCTCGTAGATCACGGTGCGGTGGTAGTCCGTGCGGGGACGGCGGTCGTCGCCCCAGTCGAAGTACGGGTTGACGACGACCGAGCTCATGGTGTGCGGAGCCGAGTCGAGGTCGTTGCGCTCGTTCGGCTTGCCGAAGGGATAGCCGTAGACCGCCTCCCCCCACTCGATCTGCCCGGAGATCGCACGCGCGTACGGATCGAGGAGCAGTTTCGCGGAGTTGCAGCGCTGCCCGCGCTGCGGCTCGTACGGGCCGTGCACCCGGAAGCCGTAGCGCTGCCCCGGCATCACCCCGGGCAGGTAGGCATGCCGGACGAACGCGTCGGTCTCGCGGAGTTCCACCGCCGTTTCTGAACCGTCGTCGTGCAGCAGGCACAACTCGATCCGGTCGGCGGCCTCCGAGAAGACCGCGAAGTTGGTGCCGGCGCCGTCGTACGTGGCGCCGAGGGGATACGCCTGTCCCGGCCAGACCTGCATAGATAGGACTCTTCCATTTCTGATCCGGGTGTCGGAGGGTTCTTGCCCCGATACTCCCCGAAAGATGTGCGCGTACCTAGTACGTCCGCCGGTGCGGCCGGGTCCCGTCGGGCCGGATTCAGCCGGGACGGTCAACTTCGGACACGTGCGTGTCGCCCGGAGGGGGCCCGGCCCGGCCGACGCGCCCCGCCGCCCGGTATGGGGCGTACGGGAGGCGCCCAAACGCTATGAATCAGCTCACTCCGGCCGATGTCGCCGCCTGGAACGGACCTTTCACATAGGGGAGTTGAGTGAGCAGCCTGTGCATCCTGCTGCACCGGCTCCCGGTCCCGGAGTACCCTTCCTTGATCGTTGGTGGGGGAGTGGAAGGCGGTACACGGGTGAGCTCGGGAGGATTCGAGCTGCCCCCAGGTGACGCAGGTCACGAGGGGGAACCGACCGATGCCCCGCCGGGGGCGGTCTCCCTCGCGCAGCCCTTGGAGATCGGCGCCGAGCTGGACTGGGGAGCGGACGCCTGGAACGAGGTGCGCACGCGGGCCCAGCGCGCCGGCCGGGCCTATATTTGGCTGAATCTCGTGGAGCAGCGGTTGCGCGCCGTGGTCTCCGCCGTCATCCGGCCGATCTACGAACCGGTGCACGGCGAGGACTGGGTCGTGGCCGCCGCCGGGCCCGCCGGGCAGGAGTGGGTCCAGCGCGCCGTCGCGGTCCGGGAGGTCTCCCGGCGCAAGGGCTACCTGCTCGACCCGGCCGACGACAACGTCCTCAGCTTCCTCACGCTGCCGCAGCTGCGTGAGCTGATGGTCCAGCACTGGGCCTGCTTCGAACCCTATTTCGACGACCGCCGCGAGGTGGAGCTGGCCCTCGACGAGCTGGAGGTGGCGCGCAACGTCGTCTCCCGCAACCGCGCGCTGAACGAGGCGGTCCTGGCGCAGGCCGAACGCGCCTCCGCGCGGCTCCTGGAGATCCTCGGGAGCGGGGCCGCCGTCCCGTCCGCCGACCGGCTGCCCGTGGACGCGGTCGAGGAACTGGTCGGCGACCGGTACGCCGACGTGGTCTCCGTCCACTCCGACCGGGTGCGCCTCCAGCGCCAGCTGCCCGCCGAGGACCTGTTCGGCGGCGCCCGCCGGCTCGACGCGATCGGCATAGGGCTCAACCTGCTCACCCAGAACTTCTCCGGCCGCAGGCTGGTCCGCCTCGCCGAGTCGGGCTGCCGGGTCCGGCTGCTCTTCATCAACCCGGCCAGCAGCGCCGTCAAGCGCAGGGAGCGGGAGCTCGGACTCAAGAAGGGCGAGCTGAGCCGGTCCGTCGAGATGAACATCCTGCACATGCGCCGGGTGCGCTCCAAGCTCCGCGACCCGGGCGCCTTCCAGATCCAGGTCTTCGACGAGACGCCGCGCTTCACGGCCTATCTGGTGGACGGCGACGGCCCGGACGCGGTGGGGGTCGTGCAGCCCTACCTGCGGCGCGCACGCGGCATGGAGGCACCGGTGCTGGTGCTGCGCGGCGGGGGCCGCGCGGTGGTCCGGGCCGGACAGGACAGCGAGCACGGGCTCTTCGAGACCTACCGCGAGGAGTTCGAGTCGGTGTGGACGGACTCCCGGCCCGTCTCCTGACGCCTCCTCCCGCGTTGTCAGTGGCGCGTGCGAGGGTGTTCATCACTCGGGGGACCGCACCACGCATCACAGAAGGAGGTACGGGATGAGCTGGATCAGTGGACCGCTGCTGGCGTTCGACCTGGAGACCACGGGGACGGACGTCGAGACCGACCGCATCGTGTCGGCGGCGGTCGTCCGGCTGGAGGCCGACGGTTCCGTGTCTCAGGAGCGGACGTGGCTGCTGGATCCCGGTGTCGCCATACCCGCGCAGGCGTCGGCGATCCACGGCATCTCGACCGACCGCGCACGCGAGCACGGGGCACCGGCCGCCTCCGCGATCGAGGAGATCGCACGGGCCGTCACCGACGGGCTGCGCTCGGGGACGCCTCTCGTGGTGATGAACGCCCGCTACGACCTGTCCCTGCTCGACCGGGAGTGCCGCAGGTACGCGCTCGCCTCGGTGAGCGAGCGCCTGGGTGACGCACCCTCTCCCGTCATCGATCCGCTCGTCCTCGACAAGCACGTCGACAAGTACCGCAAGGGGAAGCGGGCCCTGCACGCGTTGTGCGCCCACTACGGGGTGTCGCTCGACGAGGCGCACGACGCCCGGGCGGACGCCGTGGCGGCCGCGCGCGTGGTGCGGCGCATGGGGGAGAAGCACCAGCCCGTCGGCGTGATGCCGCTGGAGGACCTGCACGGTCTCCAGGTACACGCGGCGGCCGAGCAGTCGCTCTCGCTTCAGGCCTATCTGCGGCGCACGTCGGATCCGGCGGCGGTCGTCGAGCCGGCCTGGCCGCTCATCCCGCGGAGCCGGGAGCCGCTGGCGGGGGAGAGCGGGCCCGAGGTGCCGGCCCGCGGGCGGTGACCCCGTTCCGTCGGCCTCGACGCCGGAGCCGTCCCGGCCCGCGTCCGGCAAGGCCGCGGTGACCGGCACACCGAGGGTGCCCGCCGCTCCCCGCCGTCGGCGTGCGGCGTGTACGGCACGCGCCTCGCCCGCACCCTCGAAGCCGAACGACTGCGCCGCCGCGAACCGTCCGCCCTGCCCGCGCTCGATCGTCCGGCGACGCGAGACGGTCCGGTCCTGGGCCCCGGGCGCACCGCGACGAGGCCCGCAGCCGCGGGGGTTCCCGGCCCGTCCCACTTCCCGCCGCTCCTCCCGGACGCGCACCTCGTGCTCCTCTTCGACCGGGCGCGTCCGTATCCGGACGGCACGGTCAACCGCGAGGCGATGAAGAAGGTCTGCCGGGCGGGCTCCGCCCTGAGCCACCGGGCCACGAGGCCGGCGCCGTCCGCCGCGCCCTGACGGACGGCCCACGGCAGGTCGGGCCGGTCGAGGGCGAGCAGGGCCGTCCCCGACTCCCGGGCCGGACAAGGGGTGACCCCCTTCTCGGGGTGCCCAGCCGCAGTGAGCCTGTCGAGGAGCCCGCTGGGCCGACCCGGGCCACGGGCAGGCGGCACCGGCGCCCGCCCGCTGCTCAGAACGGGTACCAGCGGACCTCGGGGTCGTCCGCGCGCAGGGACGCCACTCTGCGGCGGAACTCGGTCAGCGCCTTCGGGTTGGCCGGGGCGTGCTGGGCGACCCAGGCGCAGCTGGCCGTCTCGCGGGCCCCGCGGAGCACGGCGCAGCCCTCCCATGCGCGCACGTCCCAGCCGTAGGCCGTGGTGAACGCCTCGTAGGCCTCGGCGGGCAGGCCGTACCGGTCGCGGGAGAGGGCGAGCACCACCAGGTCGTGCTCGCGCAGATCGCAGGAGAAGGTCTCCAGGTCGACCAGGACCGGACCGTCCGGGCCGACATGGACGTTGCGGGGGAGGGCGTCGCCGTGGATCGGACCGGGCGGCAGGTGCGGGGCCAGGGCGGTCGCCGCCCTGGCGAAGCCGTCACGCCGGCCGCGCAGGTACTCGGCGTCGGCGGGGTCGATCGCGTCGCCCGCCAGCCGCAGCCATCGCTCCACGCCGCCGAGCAGTTCGCGGCGCGGCAGCTCCGGCCCCTGCGGTGCGGGCAGCGCGTGGACCGCGGTGAGCAGGGGCGCCAGGTCCCGGGCCTCGGGAGGGCGTACCGCCTCGGGAAGCCGGTGCCACAGCGTCACCGGATGGCCTCCGGCCGACCGGACCGTGTACTCGGCGGCCCGCACGGCCGGCACGCCGGAGTCGGCGAGCCACCGGGCGACGGCGACCTCGCGCTCGGCCCGCTCCCGCAGTTCCGGGTGCGAGGTGGCGTCCCTGCCGACCTTGACCACCAGGTCCCCGACCGCGAACACCGCGTTCTCGCCCAGTGCGAGCAGTTCGGCGCGGCCGGGCAGCCCGGCGGTGGTCAGTACCTCGCGTGCGCGCGTCTCGTCCATCCGCCGATTTTCGCATCCGTGCAGGCCACCTTGACGAACGGACCGCGCGTCAGCACGATGACGGAGGCCGGGCGGGCGGCCAAAGATGGATGAAACCGATCCGATGAGGCAAAGGGGTCGAATTCATGACAGCGACCGGCGTGGTGGCGCCACAGGGCGGCCGCGAACGCCCACCTGGCGGCCCGTCTAAACGGCGCGGGCGACGTGACGGAGCCGCCTGGTTCCTGGTGCTGCCCGCGCTGATCCCCATCCTGATCCTGAGCGTCGGGCCGCTGCTGTACGGCATCGCGCTGGCCTTCACCGACGCACAGTCGGGCCGCACCCGCGCGACCCGCTGGACCGGCGCCCTCAACTTCCAGGACCTGCTGCACGACACCCTGTTCTGGGACTCCTTTCGGATCGGCCTGGTGTGGGCGGTCGGCGTGACGCTGCCGCAGTTCGTACTGGCTCTGGGCCTCGCCCTGCTGCTCAACGCGGATCTCCGCCTGCGCTGGATGGCCAGGGCGCTGGCCATCGTCCCGTGGGCCATGCCCGAGGTGGTCGTCGGGATCATGTGGCGCCTGGTCTACAACCCCGACGCCGGCATCCTGAACGAGACCCTGCGCGACCTCGGCCTCGGTGACGGCCGCGACTGGCTCACGGGAACGGCCACCGCCCTGCCCGCCGTGGTCCTCGTGGGCATCTGGGCGGGCATGCCCCAGACCACCGTGGCCCTGCTGGCCGGACTGCAGAACACCCCACCCGAACTCCACGAGGCGGCCGCGCTCGACGGGGCCGGTGCCTGGCGCCGATTCCGTACCGTCACCTGGCCCGCGATCCGGCCCGTAGCCCTGGCCGTCACCGCCCTCAACTTCATCTGGAACTTCAACTCCTTCGCCCTGGTCTACGTCCTGACCAGCGGGGGGCCCGGCGGCCGGACCAGGCTGCCCATGCTGTTCGCCTACGAGGAGGCCTTCCGTTACGGGCAGTTCGGCTACGCCGCGGCGATGGGGTGCGTGATGGTCGCGGTGATCTCCGTGATCCTCGCCGTCTTCCTCGCCGGCCGGCTCGGAGGAGGCGAGGGCACGTGAGTCCGCGTACCGGCACGGCGGCACGGACCGGGCAGTACGCCGCGCTCGCGTGCTACCTGGTCTTCCTGGCGTTCCCCTTCCTGTGGCTGATCTCCACGGCCTTCAAGCCCGCCCGCGAGCTGGGCTCGCTGCACCCCACGTGGCTTCCCGAGGACCCGACCCTGGGCAACTTCCGGCAGGCCTTCGGTGAACAGCCGCTGCTCCGGGCCGCCGCCAACTCCCTGACGGCCGCCCTGTGCGCGGCTCTGATCACCGTCGTCATCGCCACGCCCATGGCGTACGTGATGGCGCGTCACCGCGGGAGGCTGTCCACGGCCGCCACCGGGTGGGTGGTGATCAGCCAGGCATTCCCCTTCGTCCTGGTCATCATCCCGCTCTTCCTGGTCCTGAAGAACCTGCACCTGATCAACTCCCTGTGGGGGCTGATCATGGTGTACGTGGTGTGGTCACTGCCCTTCGCCCTGTGGATGCTCGCCGGATACGTCCGGGCGGTGCCGCGTGAACTGGAGGAGGCCGCGGCGGTCGACGGGGCCGGGAGGATCCGGACGCTCGTCTCCGTGACCGCGCCACTGCTGGCACCCGGGATCGTCGCCACCGCGCTCTTCGCGTTCATCACCGCGTGGAACGAGTTCTTCTTCGCTCTCGTCCTGCTCAAGACCCCGGAGAAGCAGACCTTGCCCGTCGTACTCACCCATTTCCTCGGCGCGGAGGGTGTGGCCGACCTCGGGCCGCTCGCCGCCGCCGCCTTCCTGGCCACCCTTCCCTCCCTCCTCGTCTTCGCGCTCATCCAGAAGCGCGTCACGGGCGGGCTGACGGCCGGGGCGGTGAAGCACTGATGCGCCGCGGGCCCCTCGCCTCCGCCGTGTCGGTGGCCGCCGCGCTCACCCTGCTGCTGGCCGGATGCTCGGGGGATGCGGGCCGCGACGCGGAGCCCGGCGGCCCGGTCCGGCTGAGCTTCTTGTCGCCGGCGTGGCAGAAGGAGTCCGTCGACGCCAACAAGCGGCTGGTGAGGGAGTGGAACGCCGCCCACCCCGACGTCCAGGTGGACTACCAGCAGGGCAGCTGGGACACCGTGCACGACCAGCTGCTCACGTCCTTCGAGGGCGGTGAGGCACCCGACATCATCCACGACGCCTCCGACGACCTCGCCGACTTCGCCTACGGGGGGTACCTCGCCGACCTCCGCCCGCTGCTGCCGCGGAGGCTGACCGAGGACATCCCGCAGCGGTCCTGGCGGTCCACGGCCTTCGGTGACGGCCTCTACGGTGTGCCCTTCCTCCAGGAGCCCAGGGTCCTGATCGCGAACACGAGGATCCTGCGGGCGTCGGGGGTCCGGATCCCCACCCCCCGGCGGCCCTGGAGCTGGGCGGAGTTCCGGCAGGTCGCCGCCGAACTGACGACGAAGGAGCGGTACGGGGTGGCGTGGCCCCTCAGGGAACCGGTCTCCGTCACGCTCAACCTGGGCCTGTCGGCCGGTGGCCGGCTCTTCCACCGCGGCTCGGACGGCAGGGTGACCATCCGCTTCGGGGAGGGCGACCAGGTCATGCCCGAAACGGTCCGCGACCAGGTCAACGAGGACCGCAGCGCGGCTCGCACCGCGCTGGGAATGGGCGGTTCCGACACCCTGCCCGGCTTCTTCGGCGGCAGGTACGCCATGGTCCCCCTGGGCTTCTCCTACCGGCAGCAGGTCGCCGAGCAGGCTCCCGAAGGCTTCGAGTGGAGCGTCCTGCCCGCCCCGGCGGGCGCCGGCGGGCTCGCCCAGGGGGTGAGCCCGCAGACGCTCTCGGTGGCCGAGGACAGCCCGCACAAGAAGGAGGCCGTGCGGTTCATCGACTTCCTGCTGCGCCCGCCGAACGTGGTGCGTCTGGCCAAGGGCGACTGGATGCTGCCGACCGGCACCACCGCCCTGGCCGATCCTTCGCTGCGCACCACCGAGAACGGCTGGGCGGCCGGCACCGCCCTCGCCGGTGCCCTGCGCCCGGCCCCGGCCGGGTCGGTCCGCGGCTATCCGGAGTGGAAGGACAAGGTGGCCACCCCGGCGTTGCAGGAGTACTACAGCGGAGCGATCGGCACCGAGGAGCTGAAGAGACGGCTGGTCGACTCGGGGAACCGGGTGCTGGCGCGATATCAACGCTGACCCGGCGGACGCGGGCAATGACTAGACGAGACGTTGCGTCTCGTTTAGTGTGAGGGTCATGCCGACAACCCCGCGCTCCCACATCGCCATGTTCTCCATCGCCGCCCACGGGCACGTGAACCCGAGCCTCGAAGTGATCCGGGAGCTCGTCTCCCGCGGGCACCGCGTCAGCTACGCCATTCCGGCCTCCTTCGCCGGCACGATCGCCTCGACGGGTGCGGATCCGGTGATCTACGCCTCCGTCCTGCCCACCGAGGACAGACCGGAGGCATGGGGTACCGAACCCGTCGACGCCGTCGAGCTGTTCCTCCAGGACGGGATGCAGGCCCTGCCCCAGCTCGCCGAGGCGTTCGACGGCGACGAACCGGACCTCGTCCTGCACGACATCACCTCCTACCCGGCCCGCGTCCTCGCCCACCGCTGGGGCGTCCCGGCCGTCTCGCTCTGGCCCAACCTCGTGCCCTGGGAGGGGTACGAGGAGGAGGTCGGCGAGCCGGCGGCCGCCGAGCTCATGAAGTCGGAGCGGGGCCGGGCGTACTACGCGCGCTTCGCGCACTGGCTCGACGTGAACGGCCTCGGTGAGGTGCACCCGGACGCCTTCGTCGCCCGTCCCCGCCGCGCCCTCGTCCTGATTCCGGAGGCGTTGCAGCCCCATGCCGACCGTGTGGACCGCACGGTCCACACCTTCGTGGGCGCCTGTCAGGGCGAGCGTGCCGATCAGGGGCGCTGGGAACGTCCGGCGGGGGCGGAGAGGGTGCTGCTCGTCTCGCTCGGATCCGCCTACACCGACGAGCCGGAGTTCTACCGCGAGTGCGTCCGGGCCTTCGGTGACCTGCCGGGCTGGCACGTCGTGCTCCAGATCGGCGCCCATGTGGACCCCGCCGCACTCGGTGACGTACCGGCCAACATCGAGACGCACGCCTGGGTGCCCCAGCTGTCCGTGCTCCGGCAGGCGGACGCCTTCATCACCCACGCGGGCGCGGGGGGCAGTCAGGAGGGGCTCGCCACCGCGACACCGATGGTCGCGGTCCCCCAGGCCGTGGACCAGTTCGGCAACGCGGACATGCTCCAGGCGCTGGGAGTGGCCACGCACCTCCCCAAGGAGCGGGCGGACGCCGCCTCCTTGAGGGCCGCCGTGCTGGGACTCGTCGACGATCCCGAGGTCGCCGCCCGGCTGGCGGCCATCAGCCGGCGGATGGCACGGGAGGGCGGCACGAAGCGGGCGGCCGACCTGATCGAGGCGGAACTGCCCGCCTGAGCACCCCGGTTCACGCGCGTGCGGTACCGCTCCCTCGTGCCGTCGGCCTCCCGCCCCGTGCTCGGTCGACGCGACCGCGCTGCCGCGAAGAAGTGGAGGGGGCGGCTCCGGGGAGGTCGCCAGAAGGGGAGGGAGAAGTTCCGGGGAGGTCGCCACCGGGCGGGATGTCGCCGGTAATCGGTGCTCGGCGCGCGGATTTCGGAGTCTTCGTTTGCTCTGCCCGCGTTTCGCCGTGAAAGGCCGGATTTCCTGTGACGAAAGAAGGGTGACTGCGTGACGGCTACATGAAGTTCTTGATCTGGGCGCGTCAATCCAGCAGGGTTTCGAGGCAACCCGCGGAGATCTTCCGGCCGAGGGTCAATCCCCCCACAAAGAATGACGAGGAGACCCCTCTTCATGGCAACTCACAAGCGCGCACGCCGGGTCAAGCTGACCGCAGGGATAACCGCCGTCGCCGCCGTCGCGGGCGTCGGCCTTCTCGGTACCCCGTTCGCCGGAGCCGCTCCGGCCCCCGCGATGGGCACCGTCTACGGGGCCGACGCGGCCACGGCCGTCTCCGGCAGCTACATCGTGATGCTGGACGGGAAGGCGGACAAGCCGAAGCTCGCGAAGAAGTACGGCGGCACACTGTCGCGCACCTACACCTCCGCCATCGACGGCTTCTCGGCCGCCGGCCTGACGCAGACGGAGGCGAAGCGGCTCGCGGCCGACCCGGCCGTGGCCAAGGTCGTCCAGAACAAGAAGTTCAGCATCAACGCCACCCAGGACAACCCGCCGTCCTGGGGCCTGGACCGGATCGACCAGGCCGCGACCGCGGGGGACAAGGCGTACACCTACCCGGACGCCGCGGGTGAGGGCGTCACGGCGTACGTCATCGACACCGGCGTACGCGTGAGCCACGGCGACTTCGAAGGCCGGGCCACCTCGGGCTTCGACGCCGTGGACAACGACGACGACGCGAGCGACGGCAACGGGCACGGCACCCACGTGGCCGGCACCATCGCCGGTGCCGCCCACGGCGTGGCCAAGAGGGCGAGGATCGTCGCCGTCCGCGTCCTGGACGACGCCGGTTCCGGGACCACCGAGCAGGTCGTCGCCGGCATCGACTGGGTCACCGCCAACCACAAGGGCCCGTCCGTCGCCAACATGAGCCTCGGCGGAGGGGCGGACCCCGCCCTCGACGCCGCGGTCCGGAAGGCGATCTCGTCCGGCGTCACGTTCGCGGTCGCCGCCGGCAACGAGTCGAGCGACGCCGGCGAGGGTTCGCCCGCCCGCGTTCCCGAGGCCATCACGGTGGCCTCGTCGACGGTGGGCGACGAGCAGTCGTCGTTCTCCAACTTCGGCTCGGTCGTGGACATCTACGCCCCCGGCTCGGACATCACGTCGGACTGGAACGACAGCGACGACGCCACGAACGCCATCTCCGGCACGTCCATGGCGACGCCGCACGTCGTCGGCGCGGCCGCCGTCTACCTCGGCGGTCACCCGGACTCCACTCCGGCCCAGGTCGCCACGGCGCTCACGGAGGGGGCCACCCCCGACGCCATCTCCAACGCGACCGAGGGAACGGCCGACAGGCTCCTCAAGATCGTCGAGTAGCCGGTAACCGGTAGCCGAGTGGTCGAGTAGGAAGCAACGGTTCCACGGCCGCCGCGCCCTCCCCCCACGGGGCGCGGCGGCCGCGACCGTCAGGAAGATCGTCCTATGGTGGGGTCATGAGCACGAGGTATGCGGCGCTGCTGCGCGGGATCAACGTCAGCGGTCACCGGAAGGTCCCCATGGCGGAACTCCGCACACTGCTCACGGAGCTGGGGCACGACGACGTCTCCACCTACCTGCAGAGCGGGAACGCGGTGTTCAGCAGCGCCTCGGGTGACGAGGACGCCCTCCGCGCCGAGCTGGAGCGGGCGATCGGGGCCCGGTTCGGATTCCCGGTCGACTGCCTGGTCCGCCCGGGCGCCTACCTGCGGTCCGTGGCCGACGCCTGCCCCTTCCCGGCCGCCGAGCTCGAGGGCAGGCAACTGCACGCCACCTTCTTCGACCGGCCCGTCGACGCGGCCCACTTCCACTCCCTCGACGCCGCCGCCTTCCGGCCCGAGGAGTTCCGGCTCGGCGCGCGCGTGCTCTATCTGTACGCCCCCGACGGGCTCGGCCGGTCCAAATTGGCCGAGGCCCTGGGCCGGCCCGCACTCACCCGTGGACTGGTCGCCACCAGCCGCAACTGGAACACCGTGGTCAAACTCGTGGAGATGACGCGTGACTGAGCAATCGCCCGCCGTGGCCGCAGCCATCGAGGGCGAGCTCCGCCTCCTCGATCCGGTGGTACGGGCGTCCGCGGAGGCGCTGGCGGCCATGCTCCACCCCGCCTTCCGCGAGATCGGCACCAGCGGCAGACTCTGGGAGCGCGACACGATCATCGCCGCGCTCACCACCCCAGATCCCGGCGCACCGCGCCCCGGCCCGCTGACCGCCTCGCGGATGCGGGGTGAGCAGCTCGCCCCGGATCTGGTGCACCTCACCTTCGACACGGAGACCCGCGGGCTGCGCTCGCACCGCAGTTCACTGTGGCGGCTGACCGAGAGCGGCTGGCTGCTCTACTTCCACCAGGCCACTCCGTTCATCGACGACCCGTTCGCCGAGGTCTGACGAAGTCCCCGACGTCGCCCGCATGCGGGCCGTGGCCGCCGTGGGCCCCGCGCCCCGTCACGGCGCCCCCGCCCTGTCGCCCCGGCCGTATCGCCCGGGTCATCGAGCCCCGGCCGGGACGCCCCGGGGCCGGTGCGGCACGAGCCGGTGGCGGCGGCACAGGGCGGCACGGCGGCGCAAGAGTGCCGCACCGGCCCGATCCGGCGTCTCCGTGCGGCCGGTTCTCGCCGGAAGGGCTGATTCCGGCCACAGGAGGCGCTCGGGCAATTCGGCGGTAAGCCGACCGAACGGACGGTCCCCCGGGTCGTGATCCGGTCCCGGGGGTGCCCGGGAGTGCCCGAGCGGGCGTCTTCCGGGACATGTGTGATCGCGATGCCGGGCGGGGCGGGGGCGACGTCCCGTCCCTCCTTCGCCCTTTGCTGCAATTCGCTGCCCCCTTGCGTCCGGTGAGCGGATCGCCGCGTTCGGAGTTCATTCGGTCAGCCGCCGGGCATCGCTCCCCGCCCCCCGCCGACGGGCCGGAAGGCGGCCTTGTCACGGGACCAAGCGGAGTCAAGGATTCACCTCGTGCGGTTGGCAGGTCCACGACTAGAACCCATGGGTCGTGGACAGCCGTACGCGCGGTCCGCCCACCCAGCGGGCCGTCACACCCCCCTTCATGGAGGAACTCGTGACCTTCAAGCGCTTCGCCCCCCTCGGCTCGCTCTCCAGACGTGCCCGGCTCGTCGCCGCGACCTCCGGTCTGGTCACCGCCGTCGCGCTTGCGGCACCGACCGCGGTCGCCCAGGCCGCACCCGACACCACGGTGACCAAGGCGGAACTGGCCGACGCCAGCTCCGCCGTACGCGGCGCCGACATCGCCGGCACCGCCTGGTACACCGAGGCGGCCGGCGGCAAGGTCGTCGTCACCGTGGACAGCACGGTCTCCGCCGCCGAGATCGCCACGATCAAGAAGTCGGTCACCGACTCCGGCGCCAAGGTCGACGTCAAGCGCACCAACGGCACGTTCAACAAGCTCATCGCGGGCGGCCAGGCCATCTACGCGGGCGGCGGCCGCTGCTCCCTCGGCTTCAACGTCCGCAGCGGCAGCACCTACTACGCGTTGACCGCGGGCCACTGCACCGAGATCGGCAGCACCTGGTACACCAACTCCGGGCAGACCACCACCCTCGGTTCCCGGGCCGGCAGCAGCTTCCCCGGCAACGACTACGGGCTCATCCGCCACGCCAACTCCGCCAACGCCGACGGCCGGGTCTACCTCTACAACGGCAGCTACCAGGACATCACCTCCGCCGGGAACCCCACGGTCGGCCAGGCGGTGAAGCGCAGCGGTTCCACGACCGGTGTGCACAGCGGCACGGTCACCGGCCTCAACGCGACCGTGAACTACGGCGGGGGCGACATCGTCAACGGCCTGATCCAGACCAACGTCTGCGCCGAGCCCGGTGACAGCGGTGGCTCCCTCTTCGCCGGCACCAAGGCGCTAGGCCTGACCTCGGGCGGCAGCGGCAACTGCTCCTCCGGCGGCACCACCTTCTTCCAGCCGGTCACCGAGGCACTCACCGCCTACGGTGTGAGCGTCTTCTGAGGGCTCTCGTCCGCAAGGCCGGACAAGGCCGGAGCAGGGTTCGCTGCCGTGAGCCCGGCTCGGACCGGACGAAGGCCTCCGGACCCGGCGACG
>NZ_JBEXWB010000104.1:0-17404 GCF_040629645.1 Streptomyces sp. NPDC005899
CGCCCGGCCGCACGGCGGATCCGTGACAGGACCGGCTCGCCGCGGCGCGGGCGGTGGCCGCCGCGCACCCGCGGGTCGTCCGTCACGGCGTAGCGCCGCACATACGCGCCGAGGAACGCCTGGAGCGTGGCGACGGCCGGGATCGCGATCAGCGCGCCGACCGCGCCCATCAGCGCGGTGCCCGCCACGACGGACCCGAAGGCCACCGCGGGATGGATGTCGACCGTCTTGGAAGTGAGCTTCGGCTG
The DNA here is from genome assembly GCF_040629645.1 of Streptomyces sp. NPDC005899. NCBI lineage: Bacteria > Bacillati > Actinomycetota > Actinomycetes > Kitasatosporales > Streptomycetaceae > Streptomyces > Streptomyces sp. NPDC005899. The sequence goes on from NZ_JBEXWB010000104.1 coordinate 249, forward strand.
CAGGACGTAGTTCTCGAACTGCTGGTACACGACGACGAACCCGAGCACCCACAGCGCGTACCAGGGGTTGACCGTGAAGGCGATCAGCATGGGCAGCGCACCGGCCAGGTACGTGCCGATCGTGGGGATGAACTGCGAGACGAGACCGACCCAGACCGCGAGCGCGGGCGCGTAGGGCACGTCGAGGAAGACGAGCAGGACGTAGTGCGCCACCCCGGAGATCAGCGCCATGAGGCCGCGCGAGTACAGGTAGCCGCCCGTCTTGTCGGCGGCGATCTCCCAGGCCCGCAGCACCTCGGCCTGCCGGGCCGGGGGAAGGACGGAGCACAGCGCACGCCGCAACCGGGGTCCGTCCGCCGCGAAGTAGAACGAGAACAGGAAGATCGTGAGCAGCCTGAACAGTCCCCCCAGCACCGTGGTGGAGATGTCGAGGACCCCTGTCGCACTGTTCTGGACGTATCTCTGGAGCCAGTCGGAATGCAGGAAGCTGTCCTGGACCTGTACCCGGGAGAGCTTCGTGTGGAACGTCTCGTTGACCCACCTGATCACCGAGTCGAGGTACTGGGGGAAGTCGTCGACCATGTTGACGATCTGTCCCGCGAGCATCGAGCCGAGCAGGACGACGAAGCCCACCCCGGCGATCAGCACCCCGACGAAGACCAGGAAGGTCGCGAGCCCGCGGCGCATCCCCCGGCCGGCCATGCGGCTGACCGCCGGCTCGATCGCGAGTGCCAGGAAGAAGGCGATGAGGATGTTGGTCAGCAGGCCGATGAGCTGGTCGAACGCCCAGCTGCCCAGCCGGAAGCAGCCGTAGAGCGCGAGGGCCAGGACCATCGCGCGAGGGAGCCACCGGGGCATGCGGACCGGGCCGTCGCCGGGCGGCACGTTCGGTGGCGCGGCCGGCGGGACGGGCGGAGGGGAAGGCGGGTCTGTCTGGGCGGTCTCGTCTGTCGGTGCCACCCGACCAGTCTCGCTCACCCGCGCTCAGCGTCTGTCCGCGGGAACACCCATCGCCACGCAGACCGCCCGCCACACGTCCTTGGCCTCCCAGCCGGCGGCGAGGGCCTCGTGCACCGTCCGGCCGCCGAGTTCGGCCATCACGTGGTCGCGTGCGAAGGAGTCGGCGTACACCTCACCGAAGTGGTCCGCCATCCGCTCCCAGAAAATCGTCAACCGCATGACTTCAGTATCGCGCTCCTAGGAGTGCAGTCGGACCGGGAAAGCCGTGTCCGGCTGCACCCTCCCCTCTACCGTCGGTGCATGGCTGGAACCGGAGAAGATCCTCTCGCCCGCGCCGAACAGTTCGTCTGGCTCACCGCACGCGTCCTCGAGCAGCGGCGGTTCGCCCACCTCTTCCTGGGAGGAGGCGCGGACGCCGTCGAGACTGCGCTCGCCGCCTACCGGAACGAGGACGGCGGCTACGGTCACGCGCTCGAACCCGATCTGCGCGGGCCCGTGAGTCAGCCCCTGCACACCGCCCACGCACTGAGCGTCCTCGACTCCATCGGCCGGTGCCGTGGTCTGGGGGTGGAGCGGATCTGCCACTACCTGACCGACGTCTCGACGAAGGAGGGCGCCCTGCCCGCGCTGCTTCCCTCACAGCGCGGTTACCCCGCCGCCCCCTTCATCCCCGTAGTCGACGACCCGCCCGCCGAGCTGCTCGCCACCGGCCCGGTCGTCGGGCTCCTCCACCGCAACCAGGTGTGGCACGCCTGGCTCTTCCGGGCGACCGACTTCTGCTGGGCGGCCGTCGACGCGCTGGAGCGGTCCCACCCGTACGAGATCGAGGCGGCCGTCGCCTTCCTGGACGGCGCCCCCGACCGGCCGCGGGCCGAGGCCGCCGCCGACCGGCTGGGCCGCCTGGTGCGGGAGCAGCGCCTGGTGGTGCTCGACCCGGAGCGGCGCACGGAGTACCCGGTGGCCCCCGGCTACGCGCCGGGGGAACACCACTTCCCTTACGACTACGCCCGCACCCCCGGGTCACTGGCACGCTGGTGGTTCAGCGACGAGGAGATGGCGAACGCCCTGGAGCACCTGGCGGCCGAGCAGGAGGAGGACGGGGGCTGGCCGGTGAACTGGCGGCGGTGGGCTCCGGGAACTGCCCTGGAAGGGCGTCCGATCGTGACGCTCAGGGCGTTGCAGACCCTGCGCGCGTACGGGCGCGGGGCCGGTTGAGCCCCGGGCCCGACGCGCTACGCCACGGCGCGTACGCCCGCCGTGACCAGGACGGCCACAGCGACCACGACGAGGAACGGGGCGCGCAGGACCAGGGCGACCGCCGCCGCCGCGATACCGGCGGCCCGGGCGTCCAGCACCACCTGGTGCCCGTCGCCGAACGTCTGCTGGGCCGTGAGTGCCGCGAGCAGCGCGACCGGGAGGAGCGCCGCCAGCCGCTGCACGAGAGGCCGCTCCAGCAGGCCGGCGGGCACCAGCAGCCCCAGCAGTTTCGCGAGGTAGCAGCCGGCCGCTGTGAGTGCGATGGCGATCCAGACGTTCACCGGTCCTCCCCGGAGTCCGCGGTGCCCTCGGCGGCTGTCTCGTCCGGCCCCTTCTTCCCGCGTCCCAGCAGGAACAGGACGACGGGGGCGGCCGCCGCCGACAGCAGCACGGGCACGCCGGCCGGCAGCACCGGCAGCAGCCCCAGGGCCAGGACGACGGCGAGCCCGGCCGTGGCGCGTTCCGTGCCGGTCCTCAGCATCGGCGCGAGGAGGGCGAGGAACACCGCGGGGCCGGCCGCGTCGAGACCCCAGGCGGCGGTGTCGCCGAGTGCTTCGGCACCCAGCGCGCCCACCAGGGTAGTCAGGTTCCACAGGGTGTACAGGGTGAGCCCCGTGACCGTGAAGCCGATGCGGGCGGCACGCCGGGTGGGCTGGGCGAGCGTGACCGCGGTCGTCTCGTCGATGACCCAGTGGGCGGCCAGGGGCCGCAGCGCGCGCGGCAGGGAGAGCAACTGGGAGAGCCGCAGCCCGTAGAAGGCGTTGCGGACGCCGAGGAAGAAGGCTCCGGCCGCCGCGGTGTACGGGTTGCCGCCGGCCGCGAGCGCACCCACCAGGGCGAACTGCGAGGCGCCGGTGAAGACGAGCAGGCTGAGCACGCAGGTCTGCGGAAGGCTGAGCCCGGCGCCCGCCGAGGTGACGCCGAAGGCGAAACCGGACAGGCCGACGGCCACGCCCACGCCGAGTGCGTCCCTGACGACGGCAGCGTCCGGCTTCGTCCCTGCCCGGCCGGTGTCGCCGGCCGCGGCGCCCGCGCCCGGTGCTCCGGTGCCGTGCGGGGGTGTTGTTCTGTCTGCCACGTCCGGCCACGTTACGCGGCGGCGTTCCGGAGCAGGCCTCCGGTCCCCGCGTTCCCGCCCCGCCCCTGTGCGTCCGAGCCCCTGCGCTCCCGCGTCCCTGTGCGTCCGAGCCCCTGCTCTCCCGCGTCCCTACGCGTCCGAGCCCCAGCACGTCCGAGCCGGCAGGCACCGGTACGTCCCCCGGATGTGCCCCACGGTCCTGCGGCCGCCCCGTCCGGCCCCCCGCGGCCGGAGAGTGCTGGATCGCGGGAACACCCGCCGCACCGGCCCTGCGATGTCGCTGCGCGGGCCGGCCACGACCGCCGGAGCCCCGGCCTGCGCAGCGATGTCAGTGCGGGGGTGCACGATGGGTGGCATGGCCGGTTCCGCACTCGATTCGTTCTCGCCCGCGACACGTGGCTGGTTCGCGGGCGCCTTCGACGCGCCCACGGCGGCGCAGGAGGGTGCCTGGCATGCCATTGGTGAGGGTTCGGACGTGCTGGTCGTCGCGCCCACCGGTTCGGGCAAGACCCTGGCCGCCTTCCTCGCCTCCCTCGACCGGCTGGCAGCCGTACCGCCGCCCGCCGAGGTGAAGAAGCGCTGCCGCGTGCTGTACGTGTCCCCGATGAAGGCGCTCGCGGTCGATGTGGAGCGCAATCTGCGCTCCCCTCTGACCGGGATCCGTCAGGAGTCGGTGCGCCTCGGCCTGCCCGAGCCCGAGGTGCGGGTGGGCATCCGCTCCGGCGACACCCCTCCGGCCGAGCGGCGTTCGATGGCGACCAGGCCTCCGGACATCCTGATCACCACGCCGGAATCGCTCTTCCTGATGCTCACCTCCTCGGCCCGGGACGCGCTCGCCGGTATCGAGACGGTCATCCTGGACGAGGTGCACGCCGTGGCCGGCACCAAGCGCGGCGCGCACCTCGCCGTCTCACTGGAGCGGCTGGACGCGCTGCTGCCCCGCCCCGCCCGCCGGATCGGCCTCTCGGCGACGGTCCGCCCGGTCGACGAGGTGGCGCGGTTCCTGTCGCCGCAACGGAAGGTCGAGATCGTCCAGCCGCCCTCGGCGAAGGAGTTCGACCTGTCCGTCGTCGTCCCCGTGGAGGACCTCGGGGAGCTCGGTGGCTCCCCCGCGACCGACGGTGGTGCGGAGCAGGCGGACAAGCCGTCGATCTGGCCGCACGTCGAGGAGCGGATCGCCGATCTCGTCCAGTCCCACCGCTCCACGATCGTCTTCGCCAATTCGCGGCGCCTCGCGGAACGTCTGTGCAACCGGCTCAACGAGATCGCCTACGAGCGGGCGACCGGCACCGCGTTCGACGACGAGGCGGCCGGAGCACTGCCCGAGGCCCACTCCCCCGCCGAGGTCATGGCTCAGTCCGGGGCGGCCAAGGGAGCGCCCCCCGTGCTGGCCCGGGCCCACCACGGCTCGGTGTCGAAGGAACAGCGCTCCCAGGTCGAGGAGGACCTGAAGGCCGGCCGGCTGCCCGCCGTGGTCGCCACCTCCAGTCTGGAGCTGGGCATCGACATGGGCGCGGTCGACCTCGTGATCCAGGTCGAGTCCCCGCCGTCGGTCGCCTCGGGACTGCAGCGGGTGGGCCGGGCCGGACACCAGGTCGGCGCCGTGTCCACCGGGGTGGTCTTCCCCAAGTACCGCGGCGACCTCGTGCAGGCGGCCGTCGTCACCGAGCGCATGCGCGAAGGCGCCATCGAGGCGCTGCGTGTCCCGTCCAACCCCCTGGACGTGCTCGCCCAGCAGATCGTCGCCATGGTGGCCCTGGACAGCTGGCAGGCCGACGACCTCCTGGCCCTGGCCCGCCGGGCCGCCCCGTTCGCCTCACTGCCCGAGTCCGCCTTCACCGCCGTGCTCGACATGCTCGCGGGGCGCTATCCGTCCGACGCCTTCGCGGAGCTGCGCCCGCGGGTCGTGTGGGACCGCGTCGCCGGCACGGTCACCGGCCGTCCGGGCGCCCAGCGGCTCGCCGTCACCTCGGGCGGCACCATTCCCGACCGCGGGCTCTTCGGCGTCTTCCTGGCCGGGTCGGACCCGAAGAAGGGGGGTGGCCGCGTCGGCGAGCTGGACGAGGAGATGGTGTACGAGTCCCGGGTCGGCGACGTCTTCACCCTGGGCACCACCTCCTGGCGGATCGAGGACATCACCCGGGACCGGGTCCTGGTCTCCCCCGCCCCCGGCGTGCCGGGCCGGCTGCCGTTCTGGAAGGGCGACCAGCTCGGCCGCCCGCTGGAACTGGGCCGGGCGCTGGGGGCGTTCCTGCGGGAGATCGGCGGGTTGTCCGCCGACGACGCCCGGCTCCGGCTGCTCGCGGCCGGCCTCGACGCCTGGGCGGCGGACAACATCCTGTCCTACCTGGACGAGCAGCGCCGGGCGTGCGGCCACGTCCCCGACGACCGGACGGTCCTCGTCGAGCGGTTCCGGGACGAGCTGGGCGACTGGCGGGTCGTCGTGCACTCACCGTTCGGCGCCCAGGTCCACGCCCCGTGGGCCCTCGCGCTGTCGGCACGGCTCGGTGAGCGGTACGGCATGGACGCCCAGGTCATGCACGCGGACGACGGCATCGTGCTGCGGCTGCCCGACGCCGACCTGATGGGTCTCGACCTCTTCGACTTCGATCCCGCGCAGGCCGGACCCGGCACCGGGGCGGACGGCACGCCGGGCACCGGTGCGGGCGGTGCGCCCGCCGGCGACGGTCCCGGAGCGGCGTTCCCCGGCGGAGGGTCCGACAGCGACCAGCCGCCGGTGGGCGCGACCGACGTCGTCTTCGACAAGGGGGAGATCGCGCAGGTCGTCACCGACCAGGTGGGCGGATCGGCCCTGTTCGCCTCCCGCTTCCGCGAATGCGCTGCACGCGCCCTCCTGCTGCCCCGGCGCAGTCCGGGCAAGCGCACCCCTCTGTGGCAGCAGCGCCAGCGCGCGTCCCAGCTGCTGCAGGTGGCATCCGAGTTCGGCTCGTTCCCGATCGTCCTGGAAGCGGTCCGCGAGTGCCTGCAGGACGTCTTCGACGTACCCGGCCTCACGGAGCTGATGGGTGATCTGGAGGCCCGCCGGGTCCGCCTGGTGGAGGTCACGACTGCCGAACCCTCGCCGTTCGCCCGCTCCCTCCTCTTCGGCTACGTCGCACAGTTCCTCTACGAGGGCGACTCCCCGCTGGCCGAGCGGCGGGCCGCCGCGCTCTCGCTCGACTCCCATCTCCTCGCCGAACTGCTCGGTCAGGCCGAACTGCGTGAACTGCTCGACGCCGACGTCCTCGGCGAACTCGAGCGCGAACTCCAGTGGCTGACCGACGACAGGAAGATCAAGGACGTCGAGGGCGTCGCCGACCTGCTGCGTGTGCTCGGTCCGCTCACCGACGGCGAACTCGCCGAGCGCGGCGCCGAGCCGCACTGGGCCGCAGAGCTCGGCACGGCCCGCAGGGCCATCCAGGTGCGCATCGGCGGCTCCCCGCACTGGGCGGCGATCGAGGACGCGGGCCGGCTGCGGGACGCGCTCGGTACGGCCCTGCCCGTGGGGGTGCCCGAGGCGTTCACCGAACCGGTGAAGGACCCCCTCGGAGACCTCCTGGCCCGCCATGCCCGTACGCACGGCCCGTTCACCACCACCCGGGCCGCGGCCCGCTTCGGCCTCGGCACCGCCGTCACCGAGGGCGCACTGCAGCGCCTGGCGGCCTCGGGGCGCGTCGTCCAGGGCGAGTTCCACCCGGCGGGCATCGGCCAGGAGTGGTGCGACGCCACGGTGCTGCGCCGGCTGCGCCGCCGTTCGCTGGCCGCGCTCCGCCAGGAGCTGGAGCCCGTCCCGCCCGCCGCCCTGGCCGGCTTCCTCCCGCAGTGGCAGCACCTCGGTGACACCGGGCTGCGCGGCATCGACGGGCTGGCCCGCGCCGTCGAACAGCTGCAGGGCGCCCCCGTTCCGGCGTCGGCCCTGGAGAAGCTGATCCTGCCGAGCCGTGTCGCCGGGTACACCCCCGCCATGCTGGACGAGCTCACCACCACGGGTGAGGTCCTCTGGGCCGGGTCGGGAGCGCTTCCGGGCAAGGACGGCTGGCTGTCGCTCTATCTCGCCGACAGCGCCCCCCTCCTCCTGCCGCCGCCTCACCCGCTGGAGCTGAGCGCGCTGCACGAGTCGGTCCTCACGGCGCTTTCCGGCGGGTACGGCCTCTTCTTCCGGCAGATCGCCGATCAGGTGCGCGCCACCACCCATCCCGACTGCACCGATCCGCAACTGGCCGACGCCCTGTGGGACCTCGTCTGGTCCGGCCGCCTCACCAACGACACCCTGGCGCCCCTGCGTTCCCTGCTCGGGTCGGGCCGCACGGCGGGCGCCACCGCGCACCGCGCCAAGCGCAACGTGCCGCGCGGCCGTTACGGGACGTTGACCGCGGCCGCCCGCCCCGCTTCCCGGACCGGTCCTCCGACCGTCTCGGGCCGGTGGTCCCTGCTGCCCCCGGCCGAGCCCGAGCCGACCCACCGCGCACACGCCCTGGCCCGGACCCTCCTGGACCGCCACGGTGTGGTGACCCGCGGCGCGGTGCAGGCCGAGGGCGTGGAAGGCGGGTTCTCCGCGATGTACCGCGTCCTCGCGGCGTTCGAGGACAGCGGGCAGGCACGCCGGGGATACGTCGTCGAAGGCCTGGGCGCGGCACAGTTCGCGATGGACGGCGCCGTGGACCGGCTCAGGGCCGTGTCCACGGCCCGTGACCGCGCGGATCCGGGCGACCCTCCCCGCGCCCTGGTCCTGGCCGCCGCCGATCCGGCGAACGCCTACGGTGCGGCCCTGCCCTGGCCCGAGTCGCCGGACGGGGCGGGGCACAAGCCGGGCCGCAAGGCGGGGGCGCTGGTCGTCCTCGTCGGGGGTGAGCTCACGCTCTACATGGAGCGCGGTGGCAAGACCCTCCTCGCGTGGCCCACCGACCCGGCCGATCCGGCGCTCCGGGCGGCCGCAGAGGCGCTCGCGTCGGCGGCACGCGCGGGGGCGCTCGGCACGGTCACGGTGGAGCGCACCAACGGCGCGTCCTCGCTCACCTCCCCTCTGGGCCGCACCCTCGAGGAGGCGGGCTTCCTCGCCACCCCGCGCGGCCTGCGGCTTCGCGCGTGAGACCGGGGCCACCGTGAGACCGGGGCTCGCGAGGCCGTCGGCACCCGGCGGATGCCGGCGCACGGTCCTCGCCGGCCCGGGCCCGGTCCGACCGCCCCCGCACGGGGCGGCGCATCATGGAGGCATGCCCGAAGGTGACACCGTGCTGCAGACCGCCAAGCGCCTCGACCTCGCACTCGCCGGCCACGTCCTGACGCGCTCGGACCTGCGCGTCCCCAGATTCGCCACGGCCGACCTGACCGGCCGGCAGGTCCTGGACGTCACCGCACGCGGCAAGCACCTGCTCACCCGCGTCGAGGGCGGTCTCACCCTGCACAGCCATCTGCGGATGGACGGTGCCTGGCGCGTCTACGATCCGGGCGACCGGTGGCGGGGCGGTCCGGCCCACCAGATCCGTGCGATCCTCGGCACCGCCCAGCACACCGCCGTCGGCTATCGACTGCCCGTACTGGAACTGCTGCGCACCCGGGACGAGGACAAGGCCGTGGGGCACCTCGGCCCGGACCTGCTCGGCCCTGACTGGGATCCGGAGGTCGCACTGCGGAATCTGCTCGCCGACCCGGCGCGCCCGCTCGGGCAGGCCCTCCTGGACCAGCGCAACCTGGCGGGCATCGGCAATGTGTACAAGTGCGAGCTCTGCTTCCTGGCACGCGTCACGCCCTGGCTGCCGGTGGGCGAGCTGCCGTCGCCGGTCGCCTCGCGCCTGGTGACCACGGCCAAGCAGCTGCTGGAAGCCAACCGTGACCGTCCCACCCGGACCACGACCGGCGGCCCCACCCCCGCGCTGCCCCACCCCCGCGCCCGCGAGCCGCTCTTCGTCTACTCCCGGGCGGGCCGTCCCTGTCTGCGCTGCCGCACCCCGATCCGCAAGATGGAGCAGGACGCCCGCCCCACGTACTGGTGCCCGCACTGCCAGTCCGGCCCGATCGGCTGAGCCGGAGTCGCCGACGGGCCGGCAAGCGGCGCCCGGGCGGCCCGGCCCGCTAAGCGGTGTTCTCCGGCCGTGCCTCGTCGGCGGCCTCCTCGGGTGCGGACCCGGTCCGTACGCCCGCCGTCACATGCACCGGCAGCAGGCTCAGCCCCCAGCCACCCGCCACCACCGCGCCTTCCACCAGCCCCGCGTGCTCCGGCTCCAGCAGGACGCGCAGCACGGCCCACCACCAGACCCCGCAACCGAGGGCGCACGCCGGCATCCACCACCGCACCATGGCTGCCTCCTTCGGCCGACGCCAGTTGGGCTCGATCTCCGGGAGGGAGGGCGCGTCGGTGCACTACGCGGCGTCTGCCGGCGTGCGCGGAGTTCACAGGACGACGGGGCGCGCGCTCCCTCAGGCGCGCCCTGCCCGTGCCACGTGCGAGCGGGACGGGCCGCGCACCCCCCCCCGGCAGTTTCTCCCGGGCCCGCGCAGGATGCATCCCGCCCTTCCCGCACACACGTGTGCCCCCGCCGAATCGCGTCGGCGGAGGCACATCGGGTTCCTGGGGGGCCGCTCAGGCCGGAGCGGCTAGCGGCGGTCGTTGTCGGTGAGCGAGTCCTTCATGCCCTTGGCGCGCTCGCCGGCCTCGTCCACGGCGCCGCCCGCCTTGGCCTTGGCCTGGTCGGTCTTGCCCTCGGTCTCTTTGCGGCGGTCGCCCGTGAGCTTCCCCGTCGCCTCCTTGGCCTTGCCCTTCATCTTGTCCATGGGCTTGTCACTCATGACGCGCTCCTTCGCTCGTCGGCGGGCACCCGGTGCGGGTCGTCGCGGCTGAGCCGCGAGGTCCGCCTCTCTCAAGCACTCTCCGCCTGGAACATCCACGCGTGCTTCTCCAGATCGGCCGTCAGGGTGATCAGGATGTCCTGGCTGACGGCATCCGGGTCCGCGGTCGCCTCGATCCGCTCCCGCATCCGGTCGATCACCACACGGAGGGCGTCCACCAGGACCTTGACCGCGTCGACGTCCTTGATCCAGCCGTCCGGCACGATGTCGATGGCCGTGGTCTGCGCGAGGGTCCTGGACCGCCCGTCCGGGTTGACGCCGACCGCCGAGGCCCTCTCCGCGACCGTGTCCGAGTGCTGCCGGGCCGTGTCCACGACCTCGTCGAGCTGGAGGTGGACCGACCGGAAGCGCGGGCCGACGACGTTCCAGTGAACCTGCTTCGCCACCAGGGAAAGGTCGATCAGGTCGACCAGAGCACCTTGCAGTGCGTCTCCGACCACCTTGCGGTCGTCCTCGGTCAGCGGGCTCTTCACGACAGACATGCACTTCTCCGATCAGGTAGCGGTTCGGCATACCACCCGTCCACGATGGCACATTTGACCCAAAACAGTCATTCGAGTGACCGCTCCCGTAGGGGGCGGCCCCCGGCCTCACTACGCACCTGCCCGGCAACCCGCGCCGCACACACAAAACGGAAACCCCGGCCGATCCACCAGGGATCGGCCGGGGCTCCGTTTCACCACGGACCACGCAGGTCAGGCGGCGACGACATCCACCGCCTCCGCGGGCGCCTTGATGGTCACCCGTCCCGTCGGCACACCTGCCACCGACGTCACAGAGACAGAATTGAGCATTGGGCGTACCGGCACGGACACCGGGTCACTGGCTGCCGCCGATTCGGCCAGTTCGGCCAGCGACAGTTCATCGCTCACTTCACGCATGAGCTCGGACATCCGTACGTCAAGCGCGTCGCAAATGGCGGAGAGCAGTTCGGAGGATGCCTCCTTCTGCCCCCGCTCCACCTCGGAAAGATAGCCGAGCGAGACTCGGGCGGACGAGGAGACTTCGCGCAGAGTACGGCCTTGGCGCTGGCGCTGCCGACGCAGCACGTCACCAAGCAGGCGACGGAGCAGAATCATCGGTGGCTCCCTCCTCGGACCGCGTAGCCGCATCCTTCACGCCCCACCGTACCGCCTCGCGCCGCGGCCGTGCGGGGAGCGATGTCGTGTTCACTCAGGGCTGCAAACATCAATTCCCCCCGTTCTGTTCCGTATCCTGTGCCCTCGCGTTGTCACCGAGTTCGCCGGAGAGCAGCTCGAGCACGCACCGTACGCTCTCTTTACGGATGTCCGCCCGCTCGCCGTTCAACCTCAGCCCGACGACTTTCCCTGCGCCGCCGGGCCCCCGGACGGCCACGTACACCGTTCCGACGGGCTTGCCGTCCTGAGGGTCGGGGCCGGCGACACCCGTGGTGGAAACGCCCCAGTCGGCGCCCAGCGCCTCCCGCACTCCCCGGGCCATCGCGGCGGCCACATCGGGGTCCACCGCGCCGCGCTCGGCGAGGAGCGCTCCGTCCACGCCCAGCAATCGTTCCTTCAGGGGCGTCGCGTACGCCGTCACGGACCCGCGGAAGCTCTGCGAGGCCCCGGGCACGGAGGTCAGCTCCGCGGCCACGAGGCCGCCGGTCAGGGACTCGGCGACGGCGAGCGTCTCACCGCGCTCCCGCAGCGCTCGCAGTACCCCGGCGGCCCCGGACCCGGACGTCACCGCTCGGCCTCCGCCGCGCCCGTGGCTCCTGCCACGCGCTCCTCGATCCCGCCCTCGGGACGGCGGGCGGCGACGCGCTGCTCCCTGTCCGCGCCGACACGGACGGCGTCCGCCGCGGCCGCGACGGCTGCCATGGCCGCGGCGCGGTCGGCGAGCCCTTTGCGGCGCAGCACCACGGCCTGGCGCACGTAGTCGAACCCCGTCACGACCGTCAGTACGACGGCCGCCATCATTACCCAGAAGCGCAGGGTCGCCAGCGGTCCCGTCAGCACCAGGACGTACATGCCGACGGCCGTGCCCTGCGCCAGCGTCTTCACCTTTCCGCCACGACTGGCCGGAATCACGGCGTGCCGGATGACCCAGAACCGCATGAGCGTGATGCCGAGCTCCCGGAAGAGGATCACGCCGGTGATCCACCACGGCAGGTCACCCAGCGAGGACAGGCAGAGCAGCGCGGCCCCCATGATCGCCTTGTCCGCGATCGGGTCGGCGATCTTCCCGAAGTCCGTCACCAGGTCGTAGGCACGGGCGAGGTGCCCGTCGAAGAGATCGGTGATCATCGCGACGGCGAAGGACGCCCAGGCGAACGAGCGCCAGACCGGGTCGTACCCGCCGTCGTGCAGGAGCAGCATGACGAACCCGGGGACGAGCAGCAGCCGCACCATCGTGAGGATGTTGGCGATGTTCCACAGGCCGGCCTGGCTGACGCCCGCAGCTCCCAGCGTGCCGCCGCGGGGCACCGGCGTCGAGCCGGATCCGCCCGCCGCGGGTGCCGGGGCTCCCGTCATCTGGCTGCCTCCGCAAGCTCGTGGTGTTCGGCCACGAGGTCCACTCCCTCGGTGCCCACTGCCTTGGCTTCGACCATACGGCCCGGAACGAGACCCTCGCGTGCGGTGAAGACGACCTGGCCGTCGGTTTCCGGCGCCTGGTGCGCCGCACGCCCCACCGCGACCGGCCCGTCGTCCTCGGACTCCACGGATTCGACCAGGACCTGCAAGGTCTCCCCGACCCGCTCCTCGGCGCGCTGAGAGGTCAGCTCCTCGGCGAGCTGCGAGATGTGGGCGAGGCGTTCGGCGATGACGTCGGCGTCGAGTTTGCCGTCGTAACCGACGGCCTCGGTGCCCTCCTCGTCGGAGTATCCGAAGACGCCGATGGCGTCCAGGCGCGCCCCGGTGAGGAAGCGCTCCAGCTCCGCGAGGTCGGCCTCGGTCTCGCCCGGAAATCCGACGATGAAGTTGGACCGGGCACCGGCCTGCGGCGCCTTGCTCCGGATCGTGTCCAGCAGTTCGAGGAAGCGGTCGGTGTCACCGAACCGGCGCATCGCGCGCAGGACCTTGGGGGCGGAGTGCTGGAAGGAGAGGTCGAAGTAGGGGGCGACCTTGGGCGTCGAGGTCAGGACGTCGATCAGACCCGGGCGCATCTCCGCGGGCTGCAGGTAGCTGACGCGGATCCGCTCGATCCCGTCGACGTCGGCGAGCTCGGGCAGCAGGGTCTCCAGGAGCCTGATGTCGCCGAGGTCCTTGCCGTAGGACGTGTTGTTCTCGGAGACCAGCATCACCTCCTTGACCCCCTGCTCGGCGAGCCAGCGGGTCTCCCCCAGCACGTCGGAGGGGCGCCGGGAGATGAACGAACCGCGGAAGGACGGGATCGCGCAGAAGGTGCAGCGGCGGTCACAGCCCGAGGCGAGCTTCACGGAAGCGACCGGGCTGGTGCCCAGCCTGCGGCGCAGCGGGGCGCGCGGCCCGGAGACGGGGGCGACGCCCTCCGGCAGGTCCGCGGGAGCCGGGGCCACCTCCTGGGCGTGTCCGGGCAGCGCGACGGCGGAGTCCTGCCGCTCGGCCGGGCTGATCGGGAGCAGCTTGCGCCGGTCGCGCGGTGTGTGGGAGGCGTGGATGCCGCCGTTGAGGATGGTCTGCAGGCGGTCGGAGATGTCGGCGTAGTCGTCGAAGCCGAGGACGCCGTCGGCTTCCGGGAGGGCCTCGGCGAGGTCCTTGCCGTAGCGCTCGGCCATGCAGCCGACGGCCACCACGGCCTGGGTTCTGCCGTGGTCCTTGAGATCGTTGGCTTCGAGCAGGGCGTCGACGGAGTCCTTTTTGGCGGCTTCGACGAAGCCGCAGGTGTTGACGACGGCGACGTCCGCGTCGGTGGCGTTCTCGACGAGCTCCCAGCCGTCCGCTGCCAAGCGGCCTGCGAGCTCCTCCGAGTCCACCTCGTTACGGGCGCAGCCAAGAGTGACAAGGGCGACGGTACGGCGTTCGGGCATGGGCTCAAGACTACTTTGTCCCGGCACCCGCCCCACCGTGCAGGGTTCGCGGCTACGGGCAGTGACCGGACGGCGGGGCCGGAGTGCGGACGGAACGAAGGACGGTGGCCCCCCGGCACTGCTGCCGGGGGGCCACCGTCCTGGTGTGCGCGCGCGGAGGGCGCGAGGTCAGCCGGCCTCGGGGTCACCCTTGGTGTACGAGAGCCGTTCGACCTGGCCCGGCTCGAACTGGTCCTCGACCTTCTTGCCGTTCACGAAGAGCTCGACCGCCCCGGCGTCACCGAGGACGAGGTCGACCCGCTCCTTGTCCTGGAAGGTCTTGGACTCGCCCTTGTACAGCAGTCCGTCGAACAGCAGCCGCCCGTTGTGGTCCTTGGCGGAGACCCAGGTCTTGCGTTCGGTGGCGCTCAGCTTCACCGTCACCTTGTCCCGCGGGGCGGCAGCGATGGCGCTGTCGGACGGCACGGGCTTGGGGTCGGCGGGCTTGGTGGCCTCGGGAGTGGGAGTGTTCCTGTCGGGTGTGGAGCCCTCGGCCACCTGAGCCGTGCCAGAGCCGTCGTCGTCGCCGTTGAAGACGGTGAAGCCGACGAAGCCGATCACGGCGACGATCGCCGCCACCATGGCGGCGGTCCAGTTGGGCCGGCGGGGGTCGGAGCGGATGCGTTCCGCCTCGAACAGCGGCGCCGCGGGGGTGGGCGCGGGACGCCCACCGTGCTCGGCGTCGTAGCGGTCGACGAGCGGATCCGGGTCGAGCCCCACGGCGCGCGCGAGCATGCGGATGTGACCGCGTGCGTACACGTCGCCGCCGCAGCGGGAGAAGTCGTCCGTCTCGATCGCGTGCACGATGGGGATGCGCACCCGGGTGGAGACGCTGACTTCCTCGACCGTCAGGCCCGCCGCGACGCGGGCCTGCTGAAGCGCGAGACCGATCGAAGGCCGGTCGTCTTCGGGGGAGTTGCCGATGGACACGGGGGCGCCTTTCGAGCGTGAGCCACCTGCTGGATGTTCAGTCTAGGGGTGGTACGAAAGGGTGGGGCAACCGGGAGCGACGACTTTGTACGCCATCGGGTTCGCCGGGCAGCCCCTTGGGCAGGGCACGATCCGGAGCAGCGGATCGACCGTCCCGCCGCTCCCTTCCTCAACTTGACGTACGGCTGGGCGAAACGGTTGCCCGCGACACTCCTACGGAGCGGTTTCCCCCCGGATGACGGCCAGGACCCCGTCGAGTTCGTCCGCCTTGACCAGGACGTCGCGCGCCTTGGAGCCCTCGCTGGGGCCCACGATGTTGCGCGATTCCATCAGGTCCATGAGACGGCCGGCCTTCGCGAAGCCCACGCGGAGCTTGCGCTGGAGCATCGACGTGGAGCCGAACTGGGTGGAGACGACCAGCTCGGCCGCCTGGCACAGGAGGTCGAGGTCGTCGCCGATGTCCTCGTCGATCTCCTTCTTCTGCTTCGTGCCGGCGACCACGTCGTCCCGGAACACCGGCGCCATCTGATCCTTGCAGTGCTGGACGATCGCCGCGACCTCTGCCTCGGTGACGAAGGCCCCCTGCATGCGGGTCGGCTTGTTGGCCCCCATCGGCAGGAACAGCCCGTCACCCTTCCCGATAAGCTTCTCGGCGCCCGGCTGGTCGAGGATGACCCGGCTGTCGGCCAGCGAGGAGGTCGCGAAGGCCAGGCGGGAGGGCACGTTGGCCTTGATCAGACCGGTCACCACGTCGACGGAGGGCCGCTGTGTGGCGAGGACCAGGTGGATACCGGCCGCGCGCGCCAGCTGGGTGATGCGGACGATGGAGTCCTCGACGTCACGCGGGGCGACCATCATCAGGTCCGCCAGCTCGTCGACGATGACGAGCAGGTAGGGGTACGGGGACAGCTCCCGCTCACTGCCCTCGGGCGCCTTGACCTTGCCGTTGCGCACGGCGTGGTTGAAGTCGTCGATGTGCCGGAAACCGTACGCCGCCAGGTCGTCGTAGCGCAGGTCCATCTCGCGCACGACCCACTGGAGGGCCTCGGCCGCCTTCTTCGGGTTGGTGATGATGGGCGTGATGAGGTGCGGAATGCCTTCGTACGCGGTGAGTTCGACCCGCTTGGGGTCGACGAGCACCATCCGGACGTCGTCCGGGGTCGCCCGCACCATGACCGAGGTGATCAGGCAGTTGATGCACGACGACTTGCCGGAACCCGTCGCACCGGCCACGAGCACGTGCGGCATGTTCGCGAGGTTGGCCATCTCGTAGCCGCCCTCCACGTTCTTGCCGAGCGCGACCAGCATGGGGTGGTCGTCCTCGGCCGCGTCCGCGAGACGCAGGACGTCGCCGAGGTTGACCATCTCCCGGTCGGAGTTGGGGATCTCGATACCGACCGCGGACTTTCCCGGGATGGGCGAGATGATGCGGACGTCCGGGCTGGCGACGGCGTACGCGATGTTCTTGGTCAGGGCGGTGATGCGCTCCACCTTGACGGCCGGCCCCAGTTCCACCTCGTACCGGGTGACGGTCGGGCCGCGGGTGAAGCCGGTGACGGCCGCGTCGACCTTGAACTCGGTGAAGACGGTGGTCAGCGAGGCGACGACCGCGTCGTTGGCGGCGCTGCGCGTCTTGCCCGGGCCGCCCCGCTCCAGCAGGTCGAGGGAGGGCAGGGAGTACGTGATGTCACCGGACAGCTGGAGCTGCTCGGCCCGGGCGGGCAGTTCCCCGGAACGCTCGGGGACGGGCTTCGTCAGATCGGGCACGCCCCCGGAGGGCGACGCGTCCTGGCCCGGGCCGCTCCGCGGAGCGGGCGCCCTCCCGGCCGACCTGGCTCCGGGGACCGGGGTCGCCGTCCGCTCGGCGTCGCGGTCCGGGGAGACTCCCTGCGTCAGATCGGCGACCACCGGCGAGGGCGGCATGCCGTTCATCACGGCGCCGTCGAGCGCGGCGGCGGCCGCCGCCGCCACGTCCACGGCGTCCATGGTGCGGTTCATCGCGGGCTGGGCGGAGCCCCTGCGCGGACGGCGCCGCCTGGCCAGGGCCTCCCCCTCGGCCTCGTCCGGGCCGAGGAC
>NZ_JBEXWB010000105.1:0-17276 GCF_040629645.1 Streptomyces sp. NPDC005899
TTCGGTGGCGAGGGCCCCCTCGCCCAGCACCTCGGCCCGGCCCTCCTCGACGGCCCGGGCGAGGGTCGACTCGCCGCGCCCGAGCGCGAGGCAGAGCTCCGCGTCCATCACGAGGCAAGCGTCCGGATGCGCCGCGGGGCCGTAACCGTAGGCATCGCCCGCCGCCGCCCCGGTGCCCGTGCGGAAGTGGAACTCCCCTTCGTCCAGCCGTACTTCGACGACCCCCGGGTGCGTGAGACCGTCCAGCGCGCGCAGCAGCGGCAGGGCGAACCAGTGGGCCCGCACCGCGTCGGTGGGGCGGCGCTCCGCCAGGGCGGGAGCCCCCCACCCGGCGAGCGCGGTGAGGACCGGTAGCAGGCCGCGGCCGTGCTCGGTCAGTTCGTACACGGCGGCGGACACCGGTGGCGGCAGCCTGCGGCGCACCGCCAGACCGTTCTGCTCCATGTCCCTGAGCCGGGAGGCCAGGACGTCCGTGCTGACGCCGGGGAGGTCGGCGTGCAGGTCGGTGTAGCGGCGCGGCCCGGCCAGCAGTTCACGCACGATCAGGAGCGTCCACCGGTCGCCGACGGAGTCGAGGGCCCGGGCGGTGGCACAGAACTGGTCGTAACTGCGGCGGCGGACGGGGCGTGCTGCTGGCTGCTGCTGACGTGGCATGCGACGCAGTCTAGACATGTTGTTGGACTTTCCAAGCTCCAGCTTGGTAAAACCAAGTACCACAATCGGGTCGGGGAGGCACCGCATGGAGTTCCGCCAGTCCAGCAAGCTCAACGAGGTCTGTTACGAGATCCGGGGGCCGGTCATCGAGCAGGCCAACGCCCTGGAGGAGGCGGGCCACAGCGTGCTCCGCCTCAACACGGGCAACCCGGCCCTCTTCGGTTTCGAGGCCCCGGAGGAGATCGTCCAGGACATGATCCGGATGCTTCCGAAGGCCCACGGCTACACCGACTCGCGCGGCATCCTCTCCGCGCGCCGCGCCGTGGCCCAGCGCTACCAGGCGATCGGTCTGGCCGATGTCGACGTCGACGACGTCTACCTCGGCAACGGGGTCTCCGAACTCATCACCATGGCCGTCCAGGCGCTGCTGGAGGACGGCGACGAGGTCCTCGTCCCGAGCCCCGACTACCCGCTCTGGACCGCCGTCACCACCCTCGCCGGGGGCAGGCCCGTGCACTACACGTGCGACGAGGGCGCCGACTGGAATCCGGACCTCGCCGACATGGCCGCGAAGATCACCGACCGTACCCGGGCCCTGGTGATCATCAACCCCAACAACCCGACGGGCGCCGTCTACCCGCGCGAGGTCCTGGAGGGCATGCTCGACCTGGCGCGCAGGCACGGGCTGATGGTGTTCGCCGACGAGATCTACGACCAGATCCTGTACGACGACGCCGTGCACCACAGCGCGGCCGTACTGGCCCCGGACCTGCTCTGCCTCACCTTCAGCGGGCTGTCCAAGACGTACCGGGTCGCGGGCTTCCGCTCGGGCTGGCTGGTGGTGTCGGGTCCTCAGCAGCACGCGCGCAACTACCTGGAGGGGCTGACCACCCTCGCCTCCATGCGGCTGTGCCCCAACGCCCCCGCGCAGTACGCCATCCAGGCCGCCCTCGGCGGGCGGCAGTCGATCCGGGAGCTGGTGGCCCCCGGGGGCAGGCTCCACGAGCAGCGCGACCGGGCCTGGGAGCGGCTGAACGAGATCCCCGGGGTCTCGTGCGTCAAGCCGAAGGGCGCCCTCTACGCCTTCCCGCGCATCGACCCGAAGGTGCACCCGATCGTGGACGACGAGCGGTTCGTCCTCGACCTGCTGCTGCGCGAGAAGATCCAGGTGGTGCAGGGCACCGGCTTCAACTGGCCGCGCCCCGACCACTTCCGCATCCTCACGCTGCCGCAGGCCGACGACCTCGACGCGGCGATCAGCCGCATCGGGCGCTTCCTGAGCGGATACCGCCAGTGACCTGCCCGGACTGCCGGTTCCCCATCCATACGCAGTTCGCCACCCCGGACCTGGTGGGGCCGATCGTGGAGGACGGGCTCGACCCGGCCCTGGATCCCGGCTGGGCGGCTTCGGGCGCCGCGTCGCCCGCCGAGTACGCCCGCTGGGCGGGCCACCTGTGCGGCATGACCTGCCTGCGCATGGCCTTGGGCACCGGGGCCCCGGCCCTGTTCGCGTTGCGCGACGGTGCCGTGCGGTACGGGGCGTACACCGAGGACTCCGAGGGGACCGTCAAGGGTCTGCTGTACGCCCCCTTCGCCGAGTACGCGGCCGGGGCGCACGGCCTCGGCGCCGTGGTCCACCGGGAGCTCACCCCCGCCGGGATCCTCGGCCTGCTGGAGGAGGGCCGGAGCGTGATGGCCTCGGTCCACCACGCGATCCGGTATCCGGACCGCCCGGCACCGGGGCGGGGCGGGCACCTGGTGCTGGTGACCGCCGGGACCGCCGACGGGACGGGCGTGCACTTCCACAATCCTTCGGGGACGACGGCGGCCACCCGCGCGGCCACGCTGCCGCTCACGGCCTTCGAGCCCTTCTTCGCGGGCCGCGGCGTGTCCCTGCCCCGGGTCGCGGAACGGAACCCGGGTGACGGCGGGGGCGCGGGTACGGCGCGGGCGTGACGCGTCGCCCACGCGGGCGGCCGTCAGCCCCGCAAGGCCCTGAGAGCGCCCACCGGATCGGTGTCCGGGGCGCCCCGGGGCCACCAGTCGTCCTCGCCCGGGTCCGACTCGTAGCCGTACCAGCGGTTGTCGTGGCCGAAGCGGAGCTGAAGGGTCCGGGCGGTGTCGGTCAGGTGGTTGCGCCACGGCTGGAAGCGCGCGAAGCCGGCCACCGCCAGGGCGGGGCGGGCCCGGTCGAACGGGCCGGCCGGCGGATCCCACGGGGTTTCCAGGACGGTCAGGCCCTCCGCTCCGCCCTGCCGCCAGGCGGCGACGGCACGCGCCAGGTCCGTGGGGCTGCGGCCGGTGGCGAAGGCCAGTTCGCGGTAGAGCGCCCGGGTGGTGGCGGTGAGTCCCGCCGTGGGGCGGGAGGCGGCGATACGGACCGCGTCCTGCCAGGTGGAGAGCCCGGCGAGCGGGTCCTCACCCGTCGTCAGGAGCGCATGGGCCCGGGCGGCGGCGTCCGAGGCCAGGTGGTCCAGGGAGAGCGGGTCTCGCCCCCCGGGCAGCTCCGGGTAGGGCGGCGGCCCACCCGGGTGCGGAGGTACGGGAAGGGGCGCGGGCAGCGGCGGGAGGAAGCGCTCGGCCAGGGCCTCGCCGGCCGCGACGGACGGCATGGCCGGGGCGGCGGGGCGCTCGCGGGCGGAGTGCTCGGCGTTGCGGCGGCCCAGCTCGTCGAGGAGCTCACGCTCTCCCCTGCCGCGCATCAGCAGGAGGACGAACGGGTCGCTGTCCAGAAGCCGTGCCGTCTGGTAGCAGAGTGCCGCCACGTGTTTGCAGGGCCACCCGCGGTCCGGGCAGGAGCAGTCGGGATCGAGGTCTCCCGGAGTGGGCAGCAGCCGTATGCCCGTCTCCCCCGCCGTGTCGACCAGGGAGTGCGGCATCTCCTTGCCGAGCAGCGCGGACAGGTGGCCCGGCCGTGCCGCCACCGCGTCCAGGAACGCCTCCCAGTCGGAGGCGGAGAACGTACGCAGCCTGAGCTCCGCCCGGTACGGCCGGGGGCGGCTGCCGTGGACGTAGGCGATGACCCGGCCGGGGGTGACCGTGACCGCGGCGACGTGGCCGCCGTCGGCGTAGGTGCGGCCGCGGGCCAGCCGCTCCTCGTCCATGGACAGGTCCTCCAGCGCCTCCACCCAGGCCCGGCCCCACCAGCTCTCCGCGAAGGACCCGTCGCCGCCGGGGGCGCGGGCGGGCACCGCCTCGAAGGTGCGCCGCAGGTCGTCCGGGCCGGGGCGGGCCGCGGGCCTGGGACCGGCGGCGCTCACGGCGTCCTCCGCAGGGACACGAGGTCGGCCAGGTCACGGTCACCGAGCTCGGTCAGGGCTGTCTCGCCCGAGCCGAGCACCGCGTCGGCGAGGGCCCGCTTGGACTCCAGCAGTTCACCGATCCGGTCCTCGACGGTGCCCTCCGCGATCAGCCGGTGCACCTGCACGGGCTGTGTCTGGCCGATGCGGTACGCACGGTCGGTGGCCTGCTCCTCGACCGCCGGGTTCCACCACCGGTCGTAGTGGACGACATGGGCGGCCCGCGTGAGGTTCAGGCCGGTGCCGGCCGCCTTGAGGGACAGCAGGAAGACGGGGACCTCGGCGGACTGGAAGCGGTCGACCATGCGCTCGCGCTCCGGCACCGGCGTACCTCCGTGCAGCAGTTGGGAGGGTATGCCCCGGGACGCCAGGTGGGCGGAGAGCAGATGGGCCATCGACACGTACTGGGTGAAGACCAGGACGGAGCCGTCCTCGGACAGGATGGTGTCCAGGAGTTCGTCGAGCAGGGCCAGCTTCCCCGAGCGTCCGGCGAGGCGGGTCGGCTCCTCCTTCAGGTACTGCGCCGGGTGGTTGCAGATCTGCTTGAGGGAGCCCAGCAGCTTCATGATCAGCCCTCGGCGGGCCATGCCCTCGGACTGCTCGATGAACGCCATCGTCTCCCGGACCGCGGCCTCGTACAGCGTGGCCTGCTCCCGGGTGAGGAAGACGGGGTGATCGGTCACGGTCTTCGGCGGCAACTCGGGGGCGATACCCGGATCGGACTTCTTGCGGCGCAGGAGGAAGGGGCGGACGAGCCGGGAGAGCCGCTCGACCGCTTCCTCGTTGCCGAGGCCGGCGGCGGTCCCGGTGTTCTCGACGATCCGGGCGTGCCGGGACCGGAACGCCTTCAGCGGACCGAGCAGCCCGGGGGTGGTCCAGTCGAGCAGCGCCCAGAGCTCCGAGAGGTTGTTCTCGACGGGCGTGCCGGTGAGCGCGACGCGCGCCGGGGCCGGGATGGTGCGCAGCGCCCTGGCCGTGGAGGAGTGGGGGTTCTTGACGTGCTGGGCCTCGTCGGCGACGACGAGGCCCCAGGTGTGCGCGGCGAGCTGCTCGGCGCTGGAGCGCATCGTGCCGTACGTCGTGAGGACGAAACCGGCGTCCGGGCCGGCGAGTGAGCGGTCGGCGCCGTGGAAGCGGCGTACGGGGACACCGGGCGCGAAGCGGCCGATCTCGCGGTGCCAGTTGCCGAGGAGGGAGGCGGGGCAGACCACCAGGGTCGGTGCGGCGTGGGCGCGGTGCAGATGGAGGGCGATGACGGTGATGGTCTTGCCCAGGCCCATGTCGTCGGCGAGGCAGCCGCCGAGGCCGAGCGATGTCATCCGGTCCAGCCAGGTGAGGCCGCGCAGCTGGTAGTCGCGGAGGGTGGCGGCGAGCCCGGGCGGCGGCGGGAGGGTGGTGTCCTCGTCCAGCACGCGGGCGCGTAGCTCGGCGAGGGCGCCCACGGGGACGGCGTCGACCTGTTCCCCGTCGACCTCGGCGCTGCCGGTGAGGGCCACGGCGAGGGCGTCGACGGGCTCGAGCAGGCCGAGCTCCCGCTTACGGGCCTTGCGCACGAGGGCGGGGTCGACGACCACCCACTGGTCGCGCAGGCGCACCACCGGCCGGTGGGCCTCGGCCAGGGTGTCCATCTCGGCCTCGGTGAGCCGCTCGTCCCCGAGGGAGAGCTGCCAGTTGAACGCGAACAGCTGCTCGGCGTCGAAGAAGGACGTGCCGTCGGTCGCCGAACCGGGCGCCGGCCGGACCACGGCCGTGGCGGTGAGCGAGCGGGCCAGCTCCCGCGGCCAGTGGACGGCCGTCCCCGCCTCCGCGAGCCGGGCCCCGGCCCGGCCCAGCAGCTCGTACAGCTCGTCCTCGGTGAGGGCGAGCACATCGGGGACGGGCTGTTCGAGCAGCCTCTCCAGCGGGGGCCAGACCCGGGCGGCGCGGCGCAGCGCGAGCACCGCGTCGATCCTGGCCCTCGGCCCGAACGGCTCGCCTGCGCCCCCCGCCCACAGCGTGGCCGCGTCGGTGACGTACGTGGGGTCGGCGAGGCTGTGCACCTGCGTGACCGCGGCGGCGGCACGGCGGGCGGCGGGCGGCTGCCCGTGCGGCTGCCCTGTCGCCTCCGGCGCCCCGGGGGCGGGGGCGGTCGACTCGAAGAGGTCGTACGCCGACAGGTCGAGCCGGAGGGAGACACGCACCCCGGCGTCGAGTCCGGCGGCGACGTCGACGGCCCAGGCGCGGGCGGCGGGAAGGTGCTGGGCCCCGGCGGCGGCGAAGGGCGCCCCCATGGCGTGGGCCGCCGCGGGTGTGCGGGGCAGGGTGTCGGCGACGGCGTCGAGGAAGGCGCCGATCAGGGCCCGCGGCTCGGGCACGCGCAGCGGGGTGCCGTCCAGCGGGACCGCGTGCCCCTCGGGCGGCATCGAGGCGGCGACCGCCCTCAGGTGGGCGATGTCCTCGGCGTCACGGGGCCCGGCGCGCCACGCGTCGTGGTCGGCGGGGGTCAGGCCGGGCAGGAGCCTGCCGCGCGCCACCAGCGTCAGCGCGTGCAGCGCCGCCGCTCCCCTGGCGCGGGTGGCGGGGTGGGCCACGGCCCGCTGCCGGGCGTGGGCCAGCAGCGGCACGGCGTCCGCGACGGGCAGCAGGAGCGCGGGCACCGTGCGGCGGCGGGCGCCCTCGGTGGCGTCCCGCACGAGGACCGTCAGCTCGGAGACGTCGGGCAGGGCCACGGGGAGGACTCCGCCGCCCCCGGCGGCCCTTCCGGGCCACGGAGCGCCCGCGAGGCCGACCGTGCCCTCGGGGTCCCAGAAGGCGACGCGGCCGTCCCTGGGCAGCTCGGCCGGCAGGAAGACGGCAGCGCACCGGAGCAGCCGGGCCACCATCTGGTCCTGTTGCCGCTGTGCCATGCCCACCGCCTTCCTCCGCCTCGCTCCGGTCGTGTTCCCCCTGTCCCGGCGAGTCTAGGCGGGGGGTACGACAGCACCCGTCCCGGCCGCGCGCACGCGCCTCGGAGCGGGCGGAACGGGCGGAGCGGGCCCGCAGTCCGGTCCGTAGCCGTGCGGCGCGGCGCGGCGGGCCGGCCGGCGACGGCCCGGGGTGCTGCCGGTCGGGTGGGGGTCCCGGGGCCGCTACCGGTCGGGTGGGGGTGCGGGCCGCAGAGGATCGGGCAGCGCCGGATCCGGCGCGAGCGGATCGGGCAGCGGGGAGGACGGGCCCAACGGATCCGGGGCCGCCGGATCAGGGGCCCCCGGATTCGGGGCCGCCGGAGAGGGAGCCACCGGATCCGGGGCGAGCGGATCCGGGGCGAGCGGATCCGGCAGTGGCGGCTCGGTGCCGGGGGCCTCCACCCGGTCCGGCCCCGGCCCCGCACCCGCCCCGGGCCGTTCCGGAGCGTCCGGGAGGCCGCCGGCCTCGGTGCCGGCGGACGACCGCGGCGCCTGAGGCTGCTGCGCCCGCGGCGGTTGCTGCCCCTGCTGCGCCCGTTCCAGGAAGCGCAGCAGCTCGACGGGGAACGGCAGCACGAGCGTGGAGTTCTTCTCCGCCGCGACCGCGACCACCGTCTGCAGCAGGCGCAGTTGCAGCGCGGCCGGCTGGCTGGACATCTCGTGGGCCGCCTGGGCCAGCTTCTTCGACGCCTGCAGTTCCGCGTCGGCGTTGATGACCCGGGCCCGCCGCTCCCGGTCGGCCTCCGCCTGCCGGGCCATGGAGCGCTTCATCGTCTCCGGGAGCGACACGTCCTTGATCTCCACCCGGTCGATCTGCACGCCCCAGCCCACCGCCGGGCTGTCGATCATCAGCTCCAGCCCCTGGTTCAGCTTCTCCCTGTTCGAGAGGAGGTCGTCCAGGTCGCTCTTGCCGATGATCGACCTCAGGGAGGTCTGCGCCATCTGCGAGACGGCGAAGCGGTAGTCCTCCACCTGGATCACGGCGCTCGCCGCGTCCACGACCTTGAAGTAGATGACGGCGTCCACGCGCACCGTGACGTTGTCCCTCGTGATCCCGTCCTGCGCGGGGACGGGCATCGTCACGATCTGCATGTTCACCTTGCGGAGGCGGTCGACGAAGGGAACGATCAGGGTGAATCCCGGGGCCCGGACACGGTCGTGCAGCCGCCCCAGCCGGAGCACCACTCCCCGCTCGTACTGCTTCACCACCCGGGCTGCCGCCATCGTGTAGACGACGGCGCCCGAGCCCGCCGCCGCCGCTGCGATCACCAGCTCCTGGACCATCACGGCCCCCTGCGTCCGACTGTGCTCCCGGCGTCCCCTGGACGCCCGTTACCACGATATGCCCGGTTTGCGCACCCGTCGAACCCCTGTCCGGGTGCCTGTGGCCCCGGTCGGCCGCACACCGGATGCCCGTCTCCCCGGAACCGGGCAGGGTGACAGCGCCAGCACGTCTCTGTGACGTACCGATGAACCGGACGAGCAGACGAGGACCCCGCCATGTCCGTCACCGCGACCGCCACCCCCACCGATCACCGGCGCCACCGCCGCGCCCGCATGGCCGCCGGCGCGGTCCTGCTCACCCTCGGCGTCTCCGGTTGCTCCGGGCTGGGGCGCACCGCCGTCGGGCCGGTCATCTACACCACCGGGCAGGACAGGATCGTCAGCGTGCAGAGCCCGACCGTGAGGGGATGCCACCGGATGGCGCCCGCCGGTGCGCGGGCGGTCGACAACCAGACCCTCGTCGACCTGGTGCTCTACCCCACCACCGACTGCACCGGCAGGAGCACCACGTACGTGGCCACCGACCTCTCCGACGTCAGCGCCCCACGTGCGCTGCCGTGGCGCAGTTACCGGTTCGTGCACTGACCGCCGCGCCCGCGCACAGCCGCGGCACGTCCGCAGCCGCGTCCCTCCCTCCGTCCGGCCTCTGCTTCCGCACGTCGCACCGCGGGGTCATCCTGGGAGGAGGGAGGCGATGCCGATGCGTACCGGAAGTGAACCCGCCACCGCCCGCAGCCCGCTGCGGATGCGACTCTGGCTGAGTCTGTGGGGCATCGCCTGGGCGGCGTTCGGCCTGGCCGCCTTCCTGGTGGCCGGACGCGCCGGCTGGGCGACCGCCTGCGGGGTGCTGCTGCTGGTCGCGGTCACGGACTGCTGCGTCGTCGTACGCCGCATCCGCCAGGGGCCGCACTTCCAGCCGGGCCGGGACGTACCGCCCTACGAGCCCGACGAGGCGGGGCGGCGGGACAGGCGACCGCGGAACCACTGAGACGGTGCAGGGTGACCGCGGAACCGCTGGGACGGTGTCGCGGGATCGGGCGCGAGCGCGGACGGCTCGGCAGGCCGGGCTCCGGAGACGCACGAGATCCGAGGCGGTGGGCCGGGCGGCACGAGGAGAGCCGCGTCCGGAGCGGTGCGGGACGGGCACTGTCGAGGCGTCGCCCCCCGGACCGTCAGCTCCGGACGCCGCAGACCACAGCTCCCACGCGGAGCCGCCGTCAGACCGAACCGTCGTCGGGGCGGTCCTCGAAGTGGGCGGCCCGCAGGTACTCCGGTTTCGGGTCGAGGGCGGCGGCCAGCCGGAAGTGCCGGGTCGCCTGCTCGGGACGGCCGGCGCGCTGGAAGGTGCGGGCCAGGGCGAAGTGCGCGAAGGCGTTGTCCGGCTCCCGCTCCAGGACCAGCTCGAACTCCAGCTCCGCCGGGCGCAGTTGCGCTGCGGCGAAGAAGGCCCGGGCACGCAGCAGACGGGCCGCCGTGTTCTCCGGATGGGCGGCTATCACCGAGTCGAGCAGCTTGACAGCGCCCCGCGGGTCCCGGGCGGCGAGCAACTGCTCAGCCGCACGGAAGTCGATGACATGGGTTTCCGGGTTGCTCTCGGGCACGGTCACATCCTTCCCCTGGCCTTCCGCTCTGCAACGTCCCGGGGGCAGCCGGTATTCCGGAGCCGCCCCGGCCGGGGCGCGGCCGGCGCCCGGCTCAGCGGGTGGCGGCCGCGCGCTCGGTCAGCTCGGCCCAGATCTTTCGGACCTGAGGCTCCAGGTCCTCCAGCGGACCGTCGTTGTCGACGACCAGATCGGCGGCCGCGAGCCGCTCCTCGCGCGTGGCCTGCGCCGCCATCCTCGCGCGGGCGTCGGCCTCCGTCATGCCGCGCAGCCGCACGAGCCGGTCGAGCTGGGTGGCGGGGGACGCGTCCACCACGACCACCAGGTCGTAGCGCGGGGCGAGGCCGTTCTCGGTGAGCAGGGGGACGTCGTGCACGACCACCGCACCGGGGCCGGCCTCCCGCTCCCGTTCCGCGGAGCGGGCGCCGACGAGCGGATGGACGATCGCGTTCAGCGCGGCCAGGCGCTCGGGATCGGAGAAGACGATCGCACCGAGCGCCGGGCGGTCCAGGGTGCCGTCGGTCGCGAGCACGCCGGGGCCGAAGGTCTCGACCACGGCAACGAGCCCGGGGGTCCCGGGCTCGACGACCTCGCGCGCGATCCTGTCGGCATCGATCACCACGGCGCCGTAACCGGCCAGCAGCCGTGACACCTCGCTCTTGCCGGCGCCGATCCCGCCGGTCAGGCCCACTTTCAGCATGCGCCGAGCCTAGCGGCTGCCCAGCGGCCACCGGGTGCGGGTGCCGGGCGGCCGCTCACGCATCACCCTCGCGCTCGGCGAGGAAGCGCTCGAATTCCTGGCCGATCTCGTCCGCCGAGGGCAGATCGGCCGGCTCCGCGACCAGGTTGCCGCGCGTCTCGGACCCCGCGACCGCGTCGTACTGGTGCTCGAGCCCTTCCACGAGGGCGACCAGCTCCTCGTCGCCCTGGCCGACCTGCCGGTCGATCTCGGTCTGCGTCCGGTGCGCTTCCGTCCGCAGCGTGTGCGCCACCGTCGGCAGGACCAGTCCGGTGGCCGCCGTGACCGCCTCCAGGGCGGTGAGCGCGGCGTCCGGATACGCGGACCGGGCGACGTAGTGCGGCACGTGGGCCGCGACGCCGAGGACGTCGTGGCCGGACTCCATCAGCCGGTACTCGACGAGCGCCTCGGCGGAACCGGGCACCTGCGCCTCGTCGAACGGGCTGCGGTGTCCGGGCATGAGGTCGGTGCGGTTGCCGTGCGGGGTGATGCCGACCGGGCGGGTGTGCGGGACGCCCATCGGGATGCCGTGGAAGTTGACCGAGAGGCGGACACCCAACCGCTCGACGATCTGCTCGACGGCGGCGGCGAACCTCTCCCACTCCACGTCGGGTTCGGGACCCGACAGCAGCAGGAAGGGTGTGCCGGTGGCGTCCTGCACCACCCGGACGTCCAGCGTCGGCGCCTCGAACGCCGTCCACCGGTCGCGCCGGAAAGTCAGCAGCGGGCGGCGCGCACGGTAGTCGACGAGCCGGTCGTGGTCGAAGCGCGCCACGATCTGGTGCGGCAGTGTCTCCAGCAGGCCGTCGACGATCTGCTCGCCCGTCTCGCCCGCGTCGATGTACCCGTCGAAGTGGTAGAGCATGACCAGACCGGCCGATTCCTGGGCGAGCGCCATGTCGACGACGGCCAGCCCCTTCGGCTCCCATTCGTACAAACTCTGCGGATCAGGCACGGTTACCGCTCCTCCTCGTGTTCCTGGACAAGAACACCCCGCACGGCCATGGCATTCCCGGCCACGCCGCTTTCACTCCCCGCCCGGCACACCGCCCCGGTACTCGTGAATCCCCGGCCGGGTGCGCGCGGTTGGCCGAGTCACCCCTCGCCGACCGGGCACCTCGCGACCGGCCGGCGCGGTCGCCGCCTCCGGGACGGCAGGGACGGGCGCCGTCTCGCCCCCGCCCGGCCCTCGGCCGGGGGGGCGTCCTTCCGGATCCCGCCCGCGCCCGCGAGCGCCCGCCCCCACCGAACCCTCCGTCCGCGCCGCACGTCCGGCCGGGCAGGTGACGTTCCGTCAGCCGGCAGGGATCCCCGGGGGCCTCGGCCGGGCGCGGCACCCGGATTGGTGCAGACCTTGACATGCCCACACCCTGTCTCTACGGTCACCGAGCAGCAGATTCAGGACCTCGTCCCCCCTTCACGTACGAGAACCCCTGGACCCCCCTCGACGGGAAGGCTCCCCCCATGCGCACCCGCACGCTCGCACCCGCCCTGCTGGCAGCGGCCCTCACCGCCGGCGGACTCACCCTCACCTCGGCAGGCGGCGCGCAGGCCGCGACCGTCATCGACGTCGCCACCGCGTCCCAGCTGAAGGCGGCACTCGCGGCGGCGGCCCCCGGTGGCACGATCCGGCTGGCCGACGGCACCTACACCGGCAACTTCAAGGCGACCGTCCCGGCCACCCCCGCCGCGCGGATCACGCTCACCGGGTCGGCCGGAGCCGTCCTCAAGGCCGGCGGGGGCTACGGTCTGCACCTCAACGGCGCTTCCTACTGGACCGTGCGCGGTGTCACCGTCACCGGCGGCCAGAAAGGCATCATGGCCGACGCCGCCGACGGCGTCGTCATCGACTCGGTGACCGTGCACGACCTCGACATGGAAGGCATCCACTTCCGCAGGTCCAGCAGGAACGGCGTGCTCAGGAACTCCCGCATCCACGACACGGGCCACGACGGACGCGGCATGGGCGAGGGGGTGTACGTCGGGACCGCCGGGGACCTCACCGACCGCAGCGACGGCGTGCAGATCCTGAACAACGTCATCGGCCCCGGTGTCGGTGGCGAGAACGTCGACATCAAGGAGGGCACGACCGGTGCGAAGATCATCGGCAACACGTTCGACGGCAGCGGGCTGACCGGCGCCAACTACGACGACTCCTGGGTCGACGTGAAGGGCAACAACGTGCTGGTCGAGGGCAACAAGGGCGTCCGCACCACGAACAACGGCTACGAGACGCACACCCAGCAGAGCGGCTGGGGCTGCGGCACGGTCTTCCGCGGCAACGCCTCGGACCTGTCCGGCGCCACCGGCCCCGCCCGGCTGGCCGTCAACGTCACCAACCTCAGCGCCTCCTGCCCCACCACCGTGTACGGCAGCAACACCGTCACCGGCGGCAACGGCCTCACGAACATCACCGTGACTCCCTGAGCTCACCTCCTGAGCCGACACCCGCGTCCGGACACGCATGAGGCCCGCCCCCCGAAGGGAGCGGGCCTCACCTACAGCTCTCCAGCTACCGCGGCCGACGAGCGACCGGGATCAGAGCGTCAGCTCTGGCCGCCGGCCAGCTTCTCGCGCAGAGCGGCCAGGGCCTCGTCCGACGCCAGGGCGCCGGAGTTGTCCGCCGACTCCGAGGAGTACGAGCCGCCACCGCTGCCACCGGAGGCAGCCGGGGCAGCGCCGGCCGGGGCGGCAGCACCCTCGGCAGCGGCAGCCTCGTCGGCCTCGCGGGACTTGATGACCTGGGCCTGGTGCTGCTCGAAGCGCTGCTGCGCCTCGGCGTACTGGGTCTCCCAGACCTCGCGCTGCGACTCGAAGCCCTCGAGCCAGTCGTTGGTCTCGGGGTCGAAGCCCTCGGGGTAGATGTAGTTGCCCTGGTCGTCGTACGACGCGGCCATGCCGTACAGGGTCGGGTCGAACTCGACCGAGGCCGGGTCGCCACCGAAGGCCTCGTTGGCCTGCTTCAGCGAGAGGCTGATGCGGCGGCGCTCGAGGTCGATGTCGATGACCTTGACGAAGATCTCGTCGTTGACCTGGACGACCTGCTCCGGGATCTCCACGTGGCGCTCGGCCAGCTCGGAGATGTGGACCAGACCCTCGATGCCCTCGTCGACGCGCACGAACGCACCGAACGGAACGAGCTTGGTGACCTTACCGGGAACGACCTGCCCGATCTGGTGCGTCCGGGCGAACTGCTGCCACGGGTCTTCCTGCGTCGCCTTGAGCGACAGGGAGACGCGCTCGCGGTCCATGTCCACGTCGAGGACCTCGACGGTGACCTCCTGGCCGACCTCGACAACCTCGGAGGGGTGGTCGATGTGCTTCCAGGAGAGCTCGGAGACGTGCACGAGACCGTCGACGCCACCCAGGTCCACGAAGGCACCGAAGTTGACGATCGAGGAGACGACGCCGGAGCGGACCTGACCCTTCTGCAGGGTCGTGAGGAACGTCTGGCGCACCTCGGACTGGGTCTGCTCGAGCCAGGCGCGGCGGGACAGGACCACGTTGTTGCGGTTCTTGTCCAGCTCGATGATCTTGGCCTCGAGCTCCTTGCCCACGTAGGGCTGGAGGTCGCGGACACGACGCATCTCGACGAGCGACGCCGGGAGGAAGCCACGGAGGCCGATGTCGAGGATGAGACCACCCTTGACGACCTCGATGACGGTACCGGTGACGATGCCGTCTTCTTCCTTGATCTTCTCGATGGTGCCCCAGGCACGCTCGTACTGAGCGCGCTTCTTCGAGAGGATCAGGCGGCCTTCCTTGTCCTCCTTCTGGAGAACCAGGGCCTCGATCTCGTCGCCGACCTTGACGACCTCGTTCGGGTCGACGTCGTGCTTGATCGAGAGCTCGCGGCTCGGGATGACGCCTTCGGTCTTGTAACCGATGTCGAGGAGAACCTCGTCCCGGTCAACCTTGACGATGACACCGTCAACGATGTCGCCGTCGTTGAAGTACTTGATCGTCTCGTCGATCGCCGCGAGGAACGCGTCCGCGTCGCCGATGTCGTTGACCGCAACCTGCGGAGTGGTGGCGGTGGTCTCGGTGCTGCTCGTCATGTGGGAAAGGGCTCCGGTACGGACAGAGAGTCGTAGGTACTGCCACGCCGAAAGCCCGTATCGCCTCTGCAGACGCCGGACAGCCTGGAGGGCACCTGCCGGAATCGGGAGGCACCTCGACAACCGAGGGGACATGCAACAGACGCGAGCGCGGCCTGCTAGGTCTGAGGCGCGCAGGCTCGCAGCGCAACTTGTAGCATACGGGGGCAGCCGGACAGGGTCAATGCGCGAAGGCGCACACCCGGGACACAACGCCCCGATCCGGGCACGACCGACGTTCCCCGAGGCCGTGTCGGCCCCGGCCGAACAGGTGGCGCCCACGGGGGCGTACTCACCGGTACACCCCGGCGGAGCGGCGTGCACGGCAGGTGAAGGCAAACTACAACGACGGGCACGATGAGCCAAGAGACCTACGACCCCGAACCTGAGGCGACCCGCCGTGAAGCCGGCGAGGCGGAGAGCAGCCGGGCAAGTCGCGGCTGGTGGGACCGGAACGCCGACGAGTACCAGAGCGACCACGGGGCCTTCCTCGGGGACGACCGGTTCGTCTGGGGCCCGGAGGGCCTCGACGAGGCCGAGGCGGCCCTGCTGGGACCCGCCTCCGCCCTCCAGGGCCGGGACGTGCTGGAGATCGGCGCCGGCGCGGCCCAGTGCTCGCGCTGGCTGGCCGCCCAGGGAGCACGGCCCGTGGCCCTGGACCTCTCGCACCGCCAGCTCCAGCACGCGCTGCGGATCGGCGAGGACGTCCCCCTCGTCGAGGCCGACGCCGGCCGGCTCCCGTTCCGCGACGGCGCCTTCGACCTGGCCTGTTCCGCCTACGGCGCGGTTCCCTTCGTCGCCGACCCCGTGCAGGTCTTCCGTGAGGTGCACCGCGTCCTGCGCCCCGAAGGCCGCTGGGTCTTCTCCGTCACGCACCCGGTCCGCTGGGCGTTCCCCGACGAGCCCGGGCCGGAGGGCCTCTCCGTCGCCGCCTCCTACTTCGACCGCGTGCCGTACGTGGAGCAGGACGAGCGGGGCGACGCCGTGTACGTGGAGCACCACCGGACGCTCGGGGACCGGGTACGCGACGTGGTGGCGGGCGGCTTCCGGCTGGTCGATCTGGTGGAGCCGGAGTGGCCGGCCTGGAACGACCAGGAGTGGGGCGGCTGGTCCCCGCTGCGCGGCAACCTCATCCCCGGGACGGCGATCTTCGTCTGCGAGCGGGACCGCAGGACCTGGTGAGGCCGGGGGCGTCCGGGCGGGCCCGGTGCGGCGCGGCGCCCCGGCGTACGAGACTGGGGGCGTGATCCGTACCGACGCCCTCGAACAGCTCCCCGTGCGCACCGCGGTCCCGGCCCTGGAGCGGGCACTGGACGACCGGGGCGTGGCGGTGCTCTGCGCACCGCCGGGGACCGGCAAGACGACCCTCGTGCCGCTGGCGCTCGCCGGGCTGACCGGCGGCGGGCCGGTGCGCCGTGTGCTCGTGGCCGAGCCCCGGCGCATCGCGGCCCGGGCGGCGGCGCGGCGTATGGCGTGGCTCCTGGGGGAGCGGCCCGGTGCCCGGGTCGGTCTCACCGTGCGCGGGGAGCGCGTGGTGGGGCCGGGGACGGTGGTGGAGGTGGTGACCACCGGGGTGCTGTTGCAGCGGTTGCAGCGCGACCAGGAACTGGCCGGCGTGGACGTCGTGATCATCGACGAGTGCCACGAGCGTCATCTGGACGCGGACACCGTCGCCGCGTTCCTGCTCGACGTGCGCGCGGCCCTCCGGCCGGACCTGCGGCTCGTCGCGGCGTCGGCGACGACGGACGCCGAGGGCTGGGCACGGCTGCTGGACGACGCCCCCGTGGTCGAGGCGCGGGGCGTCGCCCACCCCGTGGAGGTCGTGTGGTCGCCTCCGGCCGCCCCGGTGAGGCCACCGCACGGGATGCGGGTCGATCCGGCGCTGCTCACGCACGTGGCCGCCGTGGTGCGGCGGGCGCTCGCCGAGCGGGACGGGGACGTGCTCTGCTTCCTGCCGGGCGTCGGCGAGATCGGCCGGGTGGCCGGGCAGCTCGACGGAGTGGACGCGGAGGTACTCCAGGTCCACGGGCGGGCTCCGGCGGCCGTCCAGGACGCGGTGCTGGCCGGATCCCGCGGGCGGCGCCGGGTCGTCCTGGCGACGTCCGTGGCCGAGTCGTCCCTGACGGTGCCCGGGGTGCGGGTCGTCGTCGACTCGGGGCTGGCCAGGGAGCCGCGTACCGATCACGCCCGGGGGCTCGGCGCACTCACGACCGTACGGGCGTCGCAGGCGGCGGGACGCCAGCGCGCGGGCCGGGCGGGGCGGGAGGCGCCGGGCGCCGTGTACCGCTGCTGGGACCGGGCCGAGGACGGCAGACTCGCCCGTTTCCCCTCCCCGGAGATCAGGGTGGCCGACCTGACGGCGTTCGCGCTGCAGGCGGCGTGCTGGGGCGACCCGGACGCCTCCGGCCTCGCGCTGCTCGATCCTCCCCCGGCCGGGGCCATGGGCGCCGCCCGCGAGGTGCTGACGGCGGTCGGCGCGGTGGACGCCGAGGGCCGGGTGACCGGCAGGGGGGTACGGATGTCCCGGCTGGGTCTGCACCCCCGGCTGGCGCGCGCCCTGCTGGACGGGGCCCGGGAGGTGGGCGGGCGGCGCGCCGCGGAGGTGGTCGCGCTGCTGAGCGAGGAGCCGCCGCGCTCCTACGGTGACGACCTGGCGGCCGCGCTGCGTACGGCCCGGC